>CAYGYB010000092.1:0-2556 GCA_964354015.1 uncultured Candidatus Bathyarchaeia archaeon | reverse complement strand
GCCTACTCCAACGCCCACACCAACAATCTCCACAACTCCAACGCCAACTCCCACAGAAACTAGTCAGGGCGATTACTCAGACATAACCGCTGCAATATACAGTGCTGCAGAAGGCGACACAATTTACGTGAAGAAAGGAACGTATGAATTTCCAGCAAATCACACGCTAGTAATAAACAAGGCACTTTCGCTTGTAGGTGAAGACGCCAAAAACACAATAATAAATCTGTACCCAGCGTACAACGTGACATGGATCCTAACACAGCCCTTCTTTAGCTATTCTGACGCAATCGCAATTTACGCCGATGGCGTAACCCTCTTAAACCTCACAATAAACATTGCCAACCCTGGCGGGTACATCTCGGCGACTGGAGACAGAATTCAGATAATAGGCAACACAATAACGTCAGGGCCATCGACAGGCCTAATAATGAGCGGTTCTTACTGCAAGATTAACGATAACATCATGGGTGGACTCATTCAGTTAAAGGGTTTTTACAATGAAGTTAATCATAACTCTTTTTCGTATATCTATCTGGATGGAGATTCAAATACGGTCAGCAACAACACATGCGCGCACATTGGACTCGGTTATTATTCCCCTCAGAACTCACACAACATCATATATGGAAACATAGTTAAAACTGACACGCGAAGCTACAGCGGGATCTCATTAACAAATAGCAACAACACTTTTCTTTACGAGAATCATGTTTCAGCGTTTGGTTACGGGATTACACTTTGGTTTTCGTCGAATAACACAATCACTGCAAATACTATAGCCGATTCCATGTATGCCAGCATCAAACTCGGGAGTTCCTCCAACAATAACATTTACCTCAACAACTTCGTCGATAACATGTGGGAGTCGATTCCCTATGTTTATGATTCATACACTGACCCTGGGATCCATGAAGCCAACCCAAATATAACGGTTTCAACCAATTTCTGGGACAATGGGAAAGAAGGCAACTACTGGAGCAGCTACAACGGCACAGACGCAAACGGAGATGGAATCGGTGACACACCATTTGTTGTTGTCGAGAATGATGCCGACCGCTATCCCCTGATGCAACCTTTTGCAACATAAGCGCGCCCAAGACTGTAGCCGCTTCCGAAGCTGAACCTGCTCAAAGCAAACTGGCAACTCAAAAAGTATCTCAGAATTTTCACGTTTTTGTCTATCCTTCCAATCATTCAAAAGAATGTTTAGTTAATAATTGCACTCTCCGACACGCAAAAGAACCCCACGTATATACCTGCATGTTTTCTGCATGTTAATAATGTATAAGTACATTCTTCGCGTTTTTACCAGTCAGGGATGTTAACTTGTCTGAACGTTTTGCTAAAAAATGGGAAACCAAACGAGAGGAAACCTCCTTCGTAAACAACATCAAAGAAACCGTTATTCCACCAGCACCTTTGAAGTCCCGCCTGGACAACGCCATAAGACGCTTAGAGCTTCAAATCCACAAGCTAGACCAGTCTTCTGACAGATTCAGCCAAAAAGACAGAGCACTCTTCACAAAAATAGTCGCCGCCTACGAGCAACACGACACCGCACACGCCAACATCTACGCTAACGAACTAGCTGAAGTCCGCAAAATGGAACGCCTAGTAATGAACTCAAGACTTGCCCTTGACCAAGTGATACTGAGAATGAGAACAGTCACCGAATTCGGAGACCTAGTCACAACGCTGGGACCCTGCATAAGCGTGTTGCGCTCTGTCAACGTAGGATTATGCGGCGTGCTGCCTGAAGCTGAAAATGAACTCGGCGACATCGGCAACATGTTAAGCGGCTTAATGTTCGACTGCGGCGCAAGCTCCGGCATGTCCCTGAACTTCAACAACGTCAACGAGGACGCATCGAAAATACTTGAAGAAGCCGCGACCGTGGCGGAACAGAAAATCAACGCTAAACTTCCAGACTTGCCGCCTGGGCTGTCAACGAACGTTCCCAGTGGAAAGGCAACAACATAAAAAAGTTCTCTCTGAAGCTTTAATTTTCCATTTTTCTTTTTTTGTCGCGCAACGTTAGCTAACTTGTGGCTGTATACTCGCAGAAACAGGAGTTGCCTCAGATTCAGCCTGTTTAAAGGGGGGTATAGTGTTTTCCACGCGCTAGTTTGCTTTGTTGTTGTAGTCTGTGGTTAGCACGTTCATGCAGCCTATTACTGCATCCATGCTTGCCATCACGATGTCCTCGCGCACACCCATCGCCGTAGCAGTTCTATCGCCTTTGCGCATGCGCACCATCACTTCCACCATGGCATCGGTTCCGCCAGTAATCGCTTTCACGTTGTACTGCTCCAAGTGAATCGGTTCCACTTCTGCTATGGCTTTTTTCACCGCGTTTATTGCCGCGTCCACAGGACCCACACCGATAGCTGCACCATTAACCTCTTTCCCGTTGAGCCTAAGCCGCACAGATGCTGTTGGCGTAACCGTGTTGCCGCTAATCACCGTAATCTCCATGAGCTGAATAGGTTTCGCTTTGCTTAAGCCAAGCACGTTTTCAGCAATTGCTAGCAAATCTGCATCTGTGACTGCTTT
>CAYGYB010000091.1:0-5802 GCA_964354015.1 uncultured Candidatus Bathyarchaeia archaeon | reverse complement strand
CATGGTCAAAGCCATAAAATGCCCTGCTGGAATACTGTTCTCTCAACTGGAAGGCAACACGATGCTTTTCCAAAAAAGCATAATCAGCGATGATTTATTTTACGATGTTATCTCGCTAACCCACGTAGACAGCGAAGGGAAAGTTCGCAGAGAAATCGCACAAAGCATGGAAGAAGTGCCATCTGTCATACGTGAAAACTTCGATGTTAAACCGTACGAAGAGGCAACTGGCAAGAAACTTCCAGCAAACTACCTCGTTACGCTGTCAAAAAAAGACAACGAGAAAGACATGATTACCCTGTTTCTGCTTCAAAGAGCATGGACGCTTCCGCTGGAAGAAAAACAAAAAGCCCTGAACCTGATGACTTTAATCAAAAAACTAGAGAAAACAAGCGTCGCAGAAATTCGCAACGTCGCAAGCGAGCAGTTCGGAATCGAAAAAGACGCCCTTGACAGCCTGTTAGCGGACCTTGAAGCAAAAGGAAAGATAAAGCGTCTAGATGAGGGCTACGTTAAAGCCGCATAGGTTAGCCGAAAAGCTCCTGCATCACTTCTTCGGGTTGAAACTCCTCTTTAGACCTCACTGAAGCTTCCTCCACGTAGAGTTTAACCGCCCGTTTAACTACATCTTCGCTTACAGGAATATAGTCCAAGTTTAAATTGAAATAGCTCAAAAGCGACGCGGCGCAAGCGAACTTTACCACGTTGCTTTCCAAACGTGCCGAAAACTTCATGCTTCCAGGTATGCGCTTAAGAATAGCTTCTCTTGCTCTGCTTATGGCATCATACATTTCAGGCGTAATCATCACAGGCTTCGAAGAAAAGCGTCCTCTCACAAGCGGATGCTCCGTCTCAATAGCGTAAGTCAACGCCACGTGGTCCCGAATCTGCTGTGCTCCTTTGTCAAGGCTTATTTCGCCTAGTGCCAAGCGCATCTGGCTTTTAGCTATCTCCACGTACCGTTCTTTCGTGAGCCTGTGAAGTCTACATATCATGCGGTCTTCGATAGCGTTAAAGTTCGGGTCGCCTATGGTAACCGCGTAGCCTCTGCCCATCACTTGCGTGTTATAGTTAACACTGAAAAAAGAGTTAAACCTGTAAGGCCCAATAATTTCTCTGTACAGTTCGTGTTTTATTTCGCCGCGTTCCATGGCAATTTTCAAGACATCCACCATGCCTGAATAACGGAACCAATCATTAAATTCTGGCACAATAAAATTGAATGTTCTTCCAGCATAAGCTTGCCCGATCCGTATGAAACGGGCGGGCGTGATTCCGCCGCAATAGCGGTTTCTGCCTGGAACACCATGCGGCTTAATCTTTCCGTCTGGAACGCCCAATATCAAATCGCGCGTTGAGAAGGTTTTGCCAGTGCCAGGTTCCCCGAACAGGGCAAAAGACCAGCCCGTTCGCATTCCGGTTTGTCCTTGGGGGTTTACAATGTCAACATCTGAAATTGCGTACTGCTGTAGAATGCTTAAGAAGCCATCGAAGTAGAGCACTTGCCCAAAGAGGTTTTGAAGGTAGTCTGCAAGGTAACTTGCCGAAAAAGTTTTGCCGAACTTGATTGTTTGGTCTAGCCTGTTTTTGATTAGGTCGTTTAGGTAATGGTTAAGTTCTTCTTCCATTCCTCCAATTTTTTGGCGTTCATCTTCCAAGTAGTCTACTTTTTCTGCCGCTTCAGTAGGCGTGGCGCCTGAAGTTGCTGGTTTATATTCCGCAGAGGGAACCCCCAGTTCAGAGCGGATAAACGGAAGCGTTTCCTCAAGCATTTTCCATTCGCAGTACTCTTCACTTTTGTAGGCTGGCACTACAACCTTCAACTGTTCAAGTTTGCCCAGAATAGGATACGGGTCAACCTTTTGTTTCAGGGCTTCAGTATACTCCTTTAAGCCAAAGTTTCCGCCAGCCTGCACCATGACTTTTAACACGTAAATGCTGTCTTTGCCGTATTTCTTCGCTGTTTCAGCGATGGCTGTTTGAATTTTCTCCAGTGATCCTCGTAAGCTTAAAGTGCCGCCTTCAAAGGTGTAGTGTTTGCCGCGGAAAACAGCCCAATCGCGTGTTTCATGTTTTTTGAATATTTCTTGAAGTTGCGCGTCGCTGACTGCTTGTCCTATTTCCAAGGATGCCGCATCAGCATCGGTCTCCCAGCCGCTCACGAGCTGATCAAAATAGTGAAGCCCCAACTTTTTTCCTATTTCGAAAATCTCAGTTAATGGAAAAGCTCTTTTGATGAGCAATTTTCTTTCCACGATTTTGTCGTCGCTGGTCATGTTTCTTCCCCTTTGATTCCGCTAAGAACTGTCGCGGCTTCCTCAGTAGTTATCCAACGCTTTTGCTCAGCTTCTGTTAAGCCTTCATTGAGAGTTCTTTCGAAGTCTTCTCGCTCCAGAAGATTGTTGGCACGGCAAAGACTTGTTACGTTTTGCCGAAACGTTTCCTCGTTCTGCATTTTTTTAATCACGGCGGAATTAAGCATTTCCTGCAATTCGCTAGATGCTGAGCGCATCAGCAGCTTTAACCGCGGTTCAGAGGCAAGAGTTAACATTTTGCGCAATTCCTGCAGAACACTCATGTCCTCGGAAATGGTTACAGGCGAAAAGAGGCTGTATCTTTCCTCGCTGCCTTTCACGTAGCCAGCTAGGTAAATTGGCACGCATACTAAGGTGAGGTCGTCCAGTTTCCAGTTAACCGCTATCTGCTCCCTGAAAACTGAGGCAGCCCGCTTCATCTCAGCCATTAGGCTTGTAAAACTTTTCGTGATGGCTGCGGTTTCGGAAGCCATGTTGGCAATCTGTTTCTTTTTCTCGCCTATTTTAGCCTCACATGCGCTGTTGAGTTTCTTGATTTTTTCCTCTTCCAAGGCTACGGCGCCGCGGAATTCTTCCTCCACCTTTTTGACGCTTTTGTCTCCCTCTTTTTTAACAGTCTCAATCATGCTGGAGAGTAGTCTAATCTCTTTTTTAACGCCGTTGATTTCTTGGTCGTATTTTTCAAGCACGTAGGTTTGCCTTTTCTTTTTCTGAAAGGATGCCTTCCGTTGCTCAAGTCTTTGGAGACTCTGCAGGTGTTTCTCGCGTTTTTTCTCCAAAACTGCCGCTTTTTTCTCAGTGCCCTTCAAAACATGCGCGACAGCCGCGTCACGTTTTAACTTTAGTTTCTCTATGTTTTTTTCTACTTCAGGTTTTAGGCTTGCAACTTCCGCTTCGCATTTTTCCGTTACCAGTTCAACTTCGTTTAACAGCATGTGCTCATGAAATTCTACTTCTTCGTTAAGAACTTCCAAAGCGTATTGTAGACCTTTAACGTTCGCATAGATTCTTTTTAAGCAATTCGCCACAGTTTCATGTGCCGCAGCGGCTGCTGACTCATCAATTTCCGAGGGCAGGAAAACTACTTTGGCGCCGCTGAAAGTTGAGCCGTTCTTAAGGTACTCGGGGAAAAACTTCAGCAGTTCCTTGTCCGCTATTAAAGCCTTAAACGACAGGTTAACTGCTGATGTGAATTTTTCAGCATTTTTCGCTTGTCTGCTTAGTGCAGCCGCGAATTCTTGAGGAACCGTTGAGTGCTTTTTTAAATCTTCAACAAAAAGCTCAGTGTTTGCTGGCTCTTTGAAAGTAAAATTGTGAGATGAAGAGGCTAAACCATCTATAATCAAGCATGAATCCTCAAGCGGGGCAGCCCATATTGGGTAATAAAGCTTCGACAAGAACGATGTTTTTTCAGCGGCATCTCGTAAAAAACCCGTTTTTCTCCTCTGAAACTCAGAGGAGCACACGACACCCGCTAACTCGGCAGGATAACTTACGCTCTCTTTTCCTTCGTTTGTTTCAATTATGAATGGTAAGACCAAAATTTTATCTGCCACTTTGTCTCCACGCCATAGATATAGTTACTTCGTAACTCAAAACTCTTACGAAAGCGTCTTTAAGGCTTGCTTTGTAACAACGATGCACCGACCGAGTTTTTTCCAGTTCCAAAGCTTTGTTGTCTCCCATAATCAAATTATCATTTGCTTTTATCTGTTTGCGTAATAAAGAATTTTCCCTTTTCTCTAGTTGCGCTACAAAGGCAAGTGAAAGAATTAAAGGGCTAAAAAGCGGCAAACACGTGCTGAACAGACGCGCTTAGGTAATTTCCTAAAAGTTATTTGCATTTGGCATGACTTCGCTTTTGCAGTTGCCGATAAAAATTTGCTTTGTTACTCGGGTCTAATAAGTGCTTTCTTGACTAGCGAAATAATTACCATAAAAATAAGAATCACTATGCTTGCAACAAACAGGTATGTGGCATACTTGACGGTTTCAACTTTGGCAGGCGTGTCTGTTATCTGCAACGATAACCCCGCAAGGTACATGGATCCTGCTAGGAGAATGATTGAAAATCCTATTATGGCGTAATCAAGTCTCAACGTATGTCCCCAGCGGATTTGACGTAAATCTTGCAGTTCTTACATAGCTACTTGGAGCGCTACATGTAAAAAGCATTATGAACCTATTAAATTTATTTGAAATCCTAATACTGCTCAGCACATGCGGTTCAAGTTATTTCCTGCGCTTAAGACACGGTGAACTGCTTGCTGATAGCGGTTCTGTATTTGAAAATCACAAAGTTTAGTAAGCCGTCAGCTGGTAAAATTCATGAATTGACAGGAAGTGGCGAAGGGACATGGAAATCTCATATTTCTACTTACTAATTCTTCCTTTAGGAATCATAGTGGCTGGTTTAGTCGCGGCAGTTTACTATTATGCCAATAAAGAGGAAATCGCAAAGAAAAAAACCAAGAAACTTGTACAAACTTACATCAAAGAAAAGGCGAAGCAGAAAGAGGCTATGAACAAGGAGCTAGCGAGAATAGACAAACTCTTTGAAGAGAAATCAATTGATGAAGAAACTTGCGAACGCTTGAAGAATGTGCTGATAGTGATGAATGCAAAAGAAAGCGAAGAAACAACGGACCTTCTCAACTACGTGAAAAGCGGCAAATAGCTTTCTGAATCGTTGAAACATCAAAGCCGCTGTTCTGTTCCAACTATACTCTCAACAGTGCAGGTTGACAGGTGTTTATCTCGTATTCATTTCAGCGAGCACAAGCGTCATAATGACCCTGCGGGGTTTAATTATCGGTCATTTGTAGCGTTTTTTGGAGTTAAGCGGGTTTTCTGTTTCTGGATTTGTCTTGTTGCGACGATTAGTATATGTGTCGAACAGATCATCAATACTGTATCACAATACATAATATTTAATATTGCGGGACTCGCCCTAACTTTACGGAGAAAGCATAATGCCCAAACTGCGCCGCAAAGAGACACTAGCAAACCTAAAAAAACCCAAAAAAGGCGAGGAACAACTCCCACCTCCTCTGCCCAAGCCAATACCAAAGGGACTCAAAGTAATCGACAAATACCCTTTGTACGAGCCTTTTGCACACGTTGTAATAGTTCAAAATCCCCAAACAGGCGAATACAAATACATACTCGACGAACTTCAACTTGACCCGCTTGAAAGAAACGTCTACAACCGCATCTTAGAAATCTTACTCGCAGAAATAGAATCACCCAAAGAAGAAATCACTGATCCCCGCAAGTTCTTTGCAGACGAAGCAAAAAAAATCGTAGACAAATACCGCATCAGTTTAGGCTGGCTTCCCGACGTTTCATGGTACAAGATTCTTTACCACGCAGAAAGAGACCTTGTCGGATTCGGCAAAATTGACCCCTTGATGCGCGACCCAAACATCGAAGACATTTCATGCGACGGAGTAAACAAGCCAGTTTACGTATGGCACAGAAACTACGA
>CAYGYB010000090.1:0-5807 GCA_964354015.1 uncultured Candidatus Bathyarchaeia archaeon | reverse complement strand
CGATGACTTTCTTTCTCAATTTAAGCCAAATTCGCTGGTGAATCTCCTCTGCCAACGCATAAGCGTTGTTCAAAGGCAAGCTCACGTAAGAATATGGCAGATTGGACCCGTCGATGCCGCCTTCGGAGCCGAACATCAACGCCTGCAAAAGACCAGCGTGTTGTAGGGCTACTTGTTTGTGGCGACTCCCAGCTTCAAGCGGGTATTCCCTGAGTCTTCGCAATAGCCTTTGCCCAAAATGACACACGACGCCTAGGAAGTATCCCCAAACAATCCGCATCCACAGCTTAGAAATTAGCTTTGCATTGAAGCTGGGGTGGACGGAACTTTCATCGATGATGTTGTTCAGCGCGGTTGAAAGCGCCTTTTCGGACACAACCACAAAATCGCCATTATTCACTCTTTTTCCTAAGGCTTTGATAATCTCGTTTGCGTAATCCTCGCTAGGCTTCCAGTATTTTGTGGTTACAGCCAACGCATAATACCTAGTCATTATTACAACACTTTAACAGAAGCACATTTTTGCTTATCTTATAAAAGACTTAACTTCTTTTTGGCTTTTGTGCTCTAAGATGCCTACTCCCTACCCTGTGAATAGCCATCAAATATTTTCACGTTTTATCAAACGCGCAAAAGTTAAATTTGAAAGGTAAAAACTTAAAGCAAATTCAACCGTAAAATCCAGTTTGAGCGATAATAATGAAGCCGTCAACGTTGGATTCTTTGTTAGGTTTCTTGTTGCTGTTTGTTGGTCTGTTGGTCACGCTTTTTTTCTCGGCCTTCTTTGGCATACCGATTATAGGAGTAGGTCTTTGGGTGCTGGTGACAAAGCATCATGCGGGTGGAAAAGAAAGGGCTATGGAAAGACCAATTGGCGTATGGATAGTTGCGGTATTAACCTTGTTTAGTTCGTTTGCACTTGGATTTCTGTTTCTTGTTCTTTGGCTCTTAAACTTTGTTGGTTTCGCTTTTGCGAGTTCAAATAGTCCTGGGCCGTGGTTAACTATTCAAAGTTTGCCTGTTTTTGTTCCGCTAATATTTGCTTTATTTAGTTTCTTTGTTTCAATTGCTCTTATAGCTGGAGCCACTTCAAAGCCTTTGTGGTATGCGTTGATTGTGTATTGGGTTGCACTTTTTGGATATTTTGTTTGGTGGGACTACACTGTTGTTTGGCGATATTTTGGGGAATGGTTTTCTAACTATCGTGCTGTTTATGCGTATCAGTATGAACAGATACTGGTTACGTTTGTTCCTTTAGCGTACAGTTTGGGTTGTCTACTGTATTTTCAGAAAACAAAAGTCAAAGACTATTTTCATGTGAAATAATCAGCTGCGAGGGCTGGGCTATCTCTAATTTGGCAAAACCTAACAGAATCACATTTGTGAATATTTAATGACCCATTCATCAAGGGTGCTTTTTAAATCGTTGGCTATTTGAATGGCATTGTCTAATCTTGACGAAACGATACTGAAAGTCCCGGTGTATTCGAATGCGTTAGCTATTTCGTGCCCCATTGCAGAGAATTTTCCAGAGGCCAAGCGGTTAAGTTCCTTGAAGGCTTCCACGGCGATGGTAAAATTTGTCCTTGAGGCAAGCATGTCTAGAGTATCGCCGACGCCTCCAAGACCAGCTGTCGTGACATTCCGTAATAAATCTTCAATGGGTAAAAGCGAGTTTTCATAAGATGGAAGCAGATACGTTCGCAAAGTTCGCACGTTGTCCCAAGCAGACTGCATGTAAAAATTGAAGTAACGAATCAAAGCATGAATATTTTGAGAATTTGCCTCAGACTCTAAAACATTAGTGGCATATACTAAACTAAAATCGAATTCTATTGCCGTTTCCGAAGTAGCCCCTTGAATCCTTTTCGTGAGGTCTTGAGACGAGTTATAGAAATAAATATTCACAGTTGTCGACACTGCAAGAATGACGAGGACAGCGCCCAACAGAGCCTTCCTGACTTTCCTACCACCCAATTTCTTGGTCAGAGTCAATAGTTGAGGGCGCTCCTCTACGCCGCTCATCAAATTTACTGCAGCTCTTCCGATATTTGAAAGCTCATACTTTCCATTAGGAGTGCGTCTCACCAGTTCGCCCAGGTTTTCCATGTGATAACTCAAATGACCGCTATCAATCGAGAGAATATCCAACATTTCTGAGAATGCCAATTGTTTGTCGACCATAATCCTGAGTATTTTTCTCCGTATAGGATGTCTAAGCGTTTTGAAAATTAGAGAATAAGTTTCTTCCTCTATTTTTTCGTCAGACATGCATTAATCCCATCTCAAATATTCTTGAAGAGGATAAGAAAAGGATTTTTGTGAAGAAATCTTTACCAGAACTTATTGACGTAAACAGTTGGGTAAACCTCACGCTCAGCACATAATCTAGAGCCAGTTTGGAGCTTGTTTTGTTTATAAAAGCTTGATTTAAATGATTGCGAGGAGATGAAATAATGTATGAGCATAAAGTGAAGCCAGAACCTTAGCCATTCCTTTGATGAAAAATAGCAAAAAATGAGCAAAAGTGCGGGGGGGTGAGGTTTGAACTCACGAACCTCTATTGAATGGGCGTCTGCTCCCTCTCTTATATATAGATTGAACTCTTGCTTGCTTTCTGAGTGAAAAATCTGCGAGTACTCTGTTGTGTTAGGTTATAAAATTTTCTAATCCTGCTTTTTCAGCCAGTTGGATGGCTTTTTTCATCTCCTCTCTGGTGAGCTGTCTGCATAACTCTGGGATTTCGTGTGCGCGCCATTCGGGTCTGTACTGGAACATGACGTTGACTCTTGTTTCGTCGCCTAAATTGTCCGCTATCCAGTTCAAAGTCGGCTTGGTGCAGCATTCCAAATGGTTTGGCAGGACTAGTACGCGTATTATCAGTTCGCCGTGTTTTTTGGCTTCCAGATGGTTACGCGTGCACACTTCCCAATAATTGGGTGCGTCGGAAATTCTTTGAGCGCAATCGCCTGGTCCATACTTGAAGTCTAAGAGGTAAACGTCAGCGAACCCCGCTAGGAGCTGGGCTGTTTCTGGGCTGTAATACGTGTTCGAGTTCCAGACAACGGGCACGTTCACTTTTACGTGCTTAAACGTTTCTAGCCACTGCTGAAGCCACGGCGTAGGTTCACCGCCTACAAGATTCGCGTTTCTGCATCCGTCAAAGCGTAAATGTTCAATTTCCTTAGATAGTTCTTCTGACTTGTACTCGGTTCCGTTTTCCATCCACTGCGAAATGGTCCAGTTTTGACAGTGGCGGCAGCGCATGGTGCAGCCCATGGTGAAAATGGTTCCAGAAGGCACAAGCTCTGGCTCTTCACCTACGTGCTCAAAAATGCTTGATACAACTATCGTGTTGCTACATTTGCAGTAGCCCAGCCCGCCTGTCATTCTGTTGGCGCCGCACCTGCGATTGCAAAAATGGCAGCTCTGCAGGATTCTGCTTGCGATTTCGATTTTCAGGTCAAAATAGGATTTTTCTGGAGTGAGCATGTCTTGGAAATATTTTTGGCCCGTGTCAATTTCATGTTCAATCTTGCCGAATTCACAGGTGCGCTTCGCGTGCTCTTTCCAGAGTTGTTCCAGTGAATCGTTTTTATCGAATTCGGCTGGAAGCTTTTTGGCTATGCTGAACTTCGCCAATTTTCTGTTTTGCATGACGGCGAAGTATCTGGCTAAACTCTTTTTCGCCAGTTCGTCATCAAGAACGGCTATAGCGTCTGACCTTAAAAGTTTCCACATTTTCCTCTATTCGTAATTGATGGTAAACGGCGTATTAAAACAGGGCGTATGGAAGGGAATATCCGCTTGGGTGTAGTTTCCCTTTTATTGGGATTTCGTGCCCGCACACTGGGCAACGCATGTCCTTTGTTAGGTTCCACTTGGTAATCTCGAAGCTGTATCTTTTGATCACGGGTTCGTTGCAGTTTGGGCAATAGGTGTTTTCGGCTGGGTGTCCCGGGACGTTTCCGATGTACGTGTAGCTTAACCCCACGTTTTTTGCGGCCATGTATGCTTTTTCCAAAGTTTCAATGGACGTGGCTGCAATAGTCGTCATTTTATAGTCGGGATGAAAGCGCAACAGGTGAAAAGGAGTATCACTGCCCAAAGTATCCTTAATCCACGTTGCCAGTTCTTTTATCCTGTTGATTGAATCTCCGATTTTGGGAATAATTAGGTTCGTGATTTCTATGTGGACGCCATTTCTCTTAAGCTCCTTCAACGCCTCGTAGATTGGTTCGACGTTTGGAACGGCTGAAACGGTTTTGTAGAAGTCTGGGTCTCCTCCGCCTTTGAAGTCAACTGTCGCCGCGTCTAAGTAGGGCGAGATTGTTCTCACGGCTTCGGGCGTCATGTACCCGTTCGTTACAAACGTGTTGAAGAAACCCACTTGATGCGCCATTTTTGCTGTATCATACGCGTACTCCATGAATATGGTTGGTTCAGTGTACGTGTAGCTTATCCCTTGGCAGTTACTCTCTTTTGCCGCTTTCACGACCTCTGCTGGGGGAAAAAGTCTGCCAGCCACCTCTTTGTCTTGGCTTATCATCCAATTGTCGCAGAATTGGCAGCGGAAATTGCAGCCAGCCGTCGCAATAGACATAACCAACGCTCCGGGATTAAAATGCGAGAGAGGCTTCTTACTTATCGGGTCAACACACACGGACACGGCCTTCGCGTAAACAAGAGAGTAAAGAGCGCCTCCTTCGTTTTTTCTAACCAAGCAAAAGCCTGTTGCGCCGTCGCTTATGAGGCATCGGCGCGCGCACAAGTGGCATTTTACTCTCTTATCATTCTGCTTTTCGTAGAGCATGGCTTCATGTAGTGACATTCAATTTTCACCCGCTGTGATAAGGCGTTTCTCGCGTGAACTCCGCAATAAGAGATATGAGAGTTATTTCTTAAAAACTATTGGCTATCACTCTAACTTGTTATGAAAGCAGGTGTCTTTTCCAGTGTGGCAAACGTTTCCTTTCTGTTCCACCAAGAACAGCAGCGCGTCGTAATCGCAGTCTACGAGAATGCTTTTGATCTTCTGCGTGTGCCCTGACGTTTCGCCTTTCTTCCACAGCTTGTTTCGGGAACGGCTCCAGTAATGGGCGTAACCCGTGCTCAGCGTCTTTTCAAGAGCTTCCTCGTTCGTGTAAGCCAACATCAACAGCTTTTTAGACTCGAAGTCCTGGACAACCACTGGGATGAGGCCGTTGCGTTTTTTGAAATCTAATTTTTTGAGCAGTTCTTCTCTCGTCAAGGTCTTATTATCACTCCTTCTTTGCGTAAGTACTCTTTCACGACTGGAACGGGGTATTTGTTGTAGTGGAAGACGGACGCTGCCAACGCCGCATCGGCTTTGCCCTCTGTGAAAGCTTCAAGAAAATGCGCGGGTTTTCCAGCGCCGCCGCTTGCGATGACTGGAACATTTACCTTTTCAGAAACCGTGCGCGTTAACTCCAAGTCGTAGCCGTCTTCTGTGCCGTCTCTGTCCATCGATGTCACCAGAAATTCACCAGCGCCAAGCTCCGCAGCCTGCACCAACCATTTAATCGCGTCTAATCCCGTGGGTTTTCTTCCTCCGTAAGTGTAAACCTCAAACCACACTGAACCTTCACGGGTTTTCACGGTTACCTTGTCTGCGCTCTGTTCGCGTCGCCTCTTCGCGTCTATAGCCACAACCACGCATTGTTGCCCAAAAATATCAGCGAGCTTAGTTATCACCGAGGGATTTTCAACCGCTGCCGTGTTCACAGAGACTTTGTCTGCGCCGCTGCAAAGCACAAGCCTAGCGTCTGAAACGTTGCGGACGCCGC
>CAYGYB010000089.1:0-5896 GCA_964354015.1 uncultured Candidatus Bathyarchaeia archaeon | reverse complement strand
AAAGCGTGGATACTGCAGTCTGACGCGCGCCAACTGGTTTTCTGCGAGTTTGAAGCCGGCGCAAACGTGCCGGAGCACAGTCATGGTTATCCGCAGTGGGGCATGGTGATAGATGGAAAAATGGAGTTAACCGTCAATGGCAAACCGCGAATCTGCGAAAAAGGCGCTGAATATGTTATTCCTGCAGGCGCAAAGCACCGTGCCAAGTTCCTAAGCAGAACCAGAGTGATGGACCTCTTCTCCGAAAAAAACAGGTACAAACCCAAAACGATACTTTAGCCAAAATAAGGCTATAGAAGACCATTTTTAAACGCTGTATCCGAATAGTCAAAAAAACAGCAATGTTTTTATAAAGTGGCACAATGCCATGTAACCTATTGGTGATTAAGAAGTGCCTAAAAGCAAGAAAGAGAAAGCTGAAGGTCTGGAAAAACATAAACAACTCCAAAGAGAGAAAGAAATTAAAAGAAAACAGAAAAAACAGGTTTCTCTTCCTGCAAAACACATAAAAAAGAAATAGTTCAAACCGGCATTTGACGACTAAATAATTGTTATCTCTCTGTTCTCTTGCTTCTCTAAGACCGCCCTACTGCTAAATTCTGTAGATGCAGAAACCATCTTCCCAAACTCGCTGTTGCTGAACCACTTTTCGCTACTGTAATCCGCCATTCCGCAAATATAATACACGCTAATCCCTGATAGTTGCAACAAAACTGCACACTGAGAAACATTTTAATGCGCGCATTTCTTGGCTTTTACCTTATAATAACGTCCATGCGTGTTTCTATAGAGTTTTTTATGCTTCTGCGTCATCTTCTTTTTATGCGACATTTAAGTTCCCCACAATTGCCTATCCTATTTTACCGCGCTTGCTAACCATCAAGCAATAGCGTATAAGTGAGACCAGCATTATATATACACCATACATTAACGGCGAAAGTTATGATTCTCAAATGCTTAGATTGCGGAAATACGTTCAAAATTGATGTTCTTAAAGATGGCGACATAGTCACTTGCCCTATCTGCGATGCGGACTATACGGCAGTTGTCAAAGACGGAATAGTTCAACTGAAAGATTTCATCTATGAAAACGAAGACTACGGCGAACTGCTATAATAAAGCGCACAAAAGGGCGGATGTTTGAATTGACAAAGTGGGAATACTTGGTAGTTCCGATAAAAACGCGGGTTCACTCAGATCATTTTGAAGGAAGCAGCAAGCCAGTAATGGACGATGTTCAAAATGACCTGAACAAGGTAGGCAAAGAAGGCTGGGAACTTGTCAGCATCCAAGACATCAGTCTCCAAGACGGTAGAAGATTCACGGTAGCCTACCTCAAAAGGCAAAAAGGAATCGAGTAAAAGGCTAACTGTCCGCAAGTTATGTGCCTGTTTCTATTGCGAAGTTAATATTATACGCAAAAAAAGTCAATGTTACGTGTGCCCTAAGTGTAGTAAAAAACTCAAATAATGTGCATGGCGTTCAGGAAAGTGTTTACTCTTCGGCTTTGATATTTAGTTTCAATTCAGGCGTTGGGCTTTAAATAGTCGGTTGACTATATTATAATTGTAATAGATAGAATTCTTGAAGTATATTTCCCAAACCCATCAATGTTTCTATTTTATTACAATGTTGGATATGCCAGTTGGAGATGATTATACCATGGAGGTAGTTTCAGGAACTATTTATAAAATGGAACAGTGTATTCGAGCTAAACTTTTGGCTGCGGGAGCAATTTCAAGAGAAAAAGCCGTAACAATCCAAGAGGCTGACTTCGACATGCAGGAACAAAACTGGCTAAATTACATCGCTGGCGGTTTGTTCGCCAACATAAAGAAAACAATAGACAAGCGATATTACATCGCAGCCTAGAACCAACTGTAAGTGCGGCAAATTTAAATTTGCTCGGTTGTGCTCTCTTTCAGCAGACCCAAAAACCCTTTTTCTTTAATATATTAGTGTTGAGACTTGCTTTATGAAACAACTCGTGGGATTCGTTAGGATAGTGGACGAGTTTAGAAAGGACGCCACGATAATAGCTACTTGACCGTTTACGCTTCAAGAGTCGGCATCTTTTTACATCGTAAGGTAACCATGGATTCTCAGCCATTCCGACTGATTTCGCCTGTATCGCCAGAAAATGTCTCCGCGCTTGTCTGACTGAAAGTCCCAAGGAGAAACCAAAACGATGTCGCCTTCTCTGATCCAAACTCGCCTCTTCAATTTGCCTCGAACCCTGCAGAGTCGTTCTTTGCCGTCTTGACATTTCACCATTATTCTGTCGAAACCAAGCATTTTAACAGCCGTGCCCAACACATCATTTGCCTCAGGTAACACCATGTTTTCAAGGCTGCCTTCATTTGTAACTTTTCTTTTGCCCATTTCCCAACACCAGATTATATTGGCGCATGCAAAGGCGCCACGTATTTATCAATCAGAATAATCTGGAGAAAAAGTAAAACTCGCGTAGAGCTAATCCAACTCTTCCTCTAAAGAATTCTAATTACCCTATAAAGTACGTACCCAACTATATTAGTATATGTACAACAAAAACACGTTTTCTGTGCTATTCCTAAATATACCGCTGTTACCGTTTATTCTCAAATGCTTAGCTGATGGAATGCTGCAAACTTTCTCCCATGGCTTCTGAACGGAGTTTTTTAACCCACTCGTTTATAAGTGCGGCGTCACTCTTCTAAGTGAAGAGTTTCTCTTATCCTCTGGGCTGAACCTATCGAATAACTGAATCTTTTCAAATTGAATAAACCAAGAGGTAAATGAAATTGTGTATGTTAAGAGCAGGGCTAGTAAAAAACTGCCGAAGATGCAAATCATCCGTGCGAACCACTTGCACGTTAAGAAAGAAAACTGGAAAGAAACTTTACGCAGACAACAAGAAGAAGGGGGAAACAAAAACATAGTCACTCTAGGCGACCACACGAAATGCCCGCAATGCGACAGAATAGGGCGTGTTGTGTGGATTTCGCAAGACGGGAAAACAGCAGGAATCCAATGCTCTGCATCTCATCGTCAAATGAACCGCCCCGATTCAAGACTAGGATCAAACGCGAGACCTCAATCGAAAACCAGCAAGAATATGGTTTTCCTAATGGAAATCAAAAGATAAGAATAATTTACCTTTTGTTGAACTTGTAGATTCGCATGTTAGACAAAACACACTTGCTCTCCAGCAAAATCAAAATATCTGTTGGTGCCGAGAAACCTGAGAGTTTATCTCAGAACCATGTTAGCTTTTACATGAAATACTCTTCTTTCGTATTTAGGTCCCTAAAAAGACCTTCATTCCAAAAGTTTCTCTATTGGATGCTGAGAAGAGAAAAAATAGATGAGCAAATGGTTAGAGCCGTGCATGTTAAGGTTTTTCCACTTCGAAGGAAGAATGGAAAAAGCCTGGCGGGAAACTGTGCTCCTGTCGAGGGAAAAATCCGAATATACCCCAAGACCTTGAAATTTTGCCGAACATTCACGCAAAAATTTGGCAAACACACCCTATTAGCGTATGCTGGGAACAGGGCAAGAGCTGCATTGATACATGAACTATTGCACCTGAAATACGTAGAGGACGAAAAAACTGTGAGAGAACTCGCCAAAGAATACTTTTTTGTTTTCATACAAAAACAATCCGCTCAGAGTTCGAATAAACTCTGGGTCTACACCCTGATATTTAAAGCAAAAACCGTCGAGAACCCTCCTAGAAATTTATTTGAAAAAGAAGCCCCACAGTGTGCTTCTATATAGATACGCGCAACTTACGGCGTTGTTAGTATGAACCCTCAAAATTGAACATAGTTTACCAGTAAAAATATTGCTTAATTTCGTGACATTATTCTCCAGTCAAAATAGTTCCTTGTGGGGTGGAACCGACATAACGTGGTTAAATTTTGGGGTGACGTGACGCTAAATAGCTTTAAAAGATAGTATGCGCCTAGAAGGAAGTTACAACGGTGAAAACTTTTGCCTCAGCCAGTTTATGGAACAATAGTAAACTATCGAATAGGCATCAGAACGCAAATGTCTAGAGAGTGCCTAATCCAATTTGCACCTGAAACTTCCAGTTCTTTAGCAGGTCAACTTATTGGGAGAAAAGTAGTTTGGAAACAGGGAAAGAACAAGTTTGTAGGGAAAATTGTAGGTTTCCACGGTAAGAACGGCGTGGTCAGAGTTAAATTCCGAAAAGGCGTACCAGGTCAAGCTTTAGGAACAACCGTGGAATTAGTCAGCTAATAATTAGAGTGCAACGACACGTGAAGAGCCACGTTTTTTCTGCTTCTTTTTCCGCTTGTACTCGCTGCTTTGAAAAATTGGATTTGAACCCATTTGGATACTGAGTTCTGGAAGAGATACGTCTAGATTATATGACTAACGTTAACAGCCTCAACGCAACTCCGCCCAAGATTATTGCAAAAACAATTTCGAACACCGTCACGAACAGCGCCTTCTTCCAACCGAAATCTTTAACCAGCGCCGCAATCGTTGCCGTGCAAGGAATGTAAAACATCGCCACCAACGTGAACACAATCATCTGAACAGGCGACAAGACCAATGCGAAATTGGTTGTTCCCAAAAGAGTCGCAAGCATGATTAACGCCAACTCTTTCCGCAATATACCAAATATCAAAGTTATTCCTGCAACCGCTGGTAACCCGAGCCACAGGACTGTTACAGGACTAAGCACGGCTGTTAGCGACTCAAGCAAACCCGCAATTTCAGCCAGTTTCAACGCAAGGCTTCCAACAATTATTAAAGGAAACGCTATTTTCACGAACTCAACCACCCTGAACCACGTTTGCTTCAAAATAGTCTTTGCGTGCGGCAGCCTGTAATCAGGCATCTCCATAATCAGCGCGGTAGGTTCACCTGGCACAACCTTAAACGCAAGTCTTCCGAGAGCAAAAATCACTATTAAGTTGAAAACATACAGCGCCAATGCCCATTGAAAGCCCAAAAACTTGCCCACTAAACCAAGTATTATTACGGTGCGTGCGGCGCAGGGTACCAGCGTAGTCACAAACGCGGCAAGCAGCCTTTCCCTCTGCGTCTCCATTATCCTGCATCCTAAACAGGCGGGAACGTTGCAGCCGTAGCCGAGCATAAGCGGAATGAAGGCTTTTCCATGCAGCCCCATCTTGTGCATAACGTTATCCATCAAAAATGCTATTCGGCTCAGGTATCCTGAGTTTTCTAAGAAGTACAGTATGAGGTAAAATGGGATTATGTAGGGTAAAACTATTGTGGTGCCTGCTATAATTCCCTCAATAATGCCGCCCCAGACCAGTTCGCCTGCAACGCCTGCCCCAACCGCGCCTTTCACGAAAGGTTCCAACCCATAGAACAAGTTGTTCAGCCACTCTGAAGTGTAACCTCCAAAAGTGAAAATGGAATAGAAAATCAGGAGCAACGAAGAAGCCAATATGACGTATCCCATTACCCTGTGAGTTGTAATGTTGTGAAGCCTCTCCCCCCAAGTGGGTTTTATGGGCGACACCAACCTCTGAGCGTTTCTGGCAATGCAACCTGCAAGTTCATACCGCTCTGAAGTTATCACGGTTGAGCAAGCGTGTCCATGAAGGCTTCTGATTTCGTCTGCAAGTTTTTTGGCGACAGAAACTATCTTCGGGTCTATTTTTTTGACTTCTCTCTCTATTTCGTCATCTCCTTCCAGCAGTTTAATCGCCACGTACCTCGGCGGATACAAAACATGAACATTGCTCAGCATAGCCATAAGCGTGCTGATTCTCTCTTCAACTTCTTCGCCGTACTTCGCTTGGGCGTGTTTTTCCACTGCACCTTTTTCAATTGTTTCGATGGCTTTCTCCAAAAGCTTCGTGACGCCTAAGCCTTTTACGGCGACAGTTGGCACAACTGGCACTCCTAA
>CAYGYB010000088.1:0-6061 GCA_964354015.1 uncultured Candidatus Bathyarchaeia archaeon | reverse complement strand
TCATTCCATTGTATGGTTAAGTTCAGTTTTGCTGCGCATGCGTTTGCTAAGTCAACTTCGAATCCTACGATCTCACCAGTGACGTTGTCTCGTAGTTGATAAGGTGGCCATGTTGGGTCTGTGCCGACTTTGATGACGCCTGTTTTCTGTATGTTTGCCCACACTGTGTCGGATGCTGATGAACTTTGCGGCATAAGGAAAGGACTTGCTATTAATCCTACAGCGAAGCCTACAACGAGCATTACAACAACTAGACCTATCGTTAGTATTTTTGCCATATTTTTTTCTCCCCAGCCCTCCTATTTCGATGCTTTACATATTTAAGCTTAAGCAAACTTCAATGAATGCAGTCTGCATCAAGAATTTCTCTAGAAAACTGAGGCAGAGGAAAGAGAAGGGATGAGAACAGCTTGTTGAGCTGTTTTTAGCTGAGTATGGCTTTGAGGTCTTCGTCAACTGTTCTTATCGGCATGATGTTGAATTTTTCAACCAGCACCTTAAGCATGTTAGGCGTTATGAACGCAGGCAAACTCGGTCCCAATCGGATGTTCCGTATGCCCAAGTAAAGCAGCGACAGCAACACGGCAACGGCTTTCTGCTCATACCACGAAATCACAAGTGACAACGGCAAATCATTAACAGACACGTTGAAAGCTTCAGCCAACGCCTGAGCCACCTTAACCGCGGAATAAGCATCATTGCATTGTCCCATGTCCAGCAATCTCGGAATGCCGCCGATGGCGCCTAAGTCTTTGTCGAAGAACCTGAATTTTCCGCAGGCAAGCGTCAGCACAACAGTGTCTTTTGGCGCTTTCTCCACAAACTCCGCGTAGTAGCTTCTTCCAGGCTTTGCGCCGTCGCATCCGCCTACCAGCAAGAAACGCTTAATGCGCCCTTGTTTCACAGCGTCTATGATTTTGTCGGCTACGCTTAAAACTGCGTTTCTGGCGAAGCCCACGGTCACGTATTTGCCTTCTATGTCTGCTTGGAAACCAGGCATCTCCAGCGCTTTCCGTATCACTGGCGAGAAGTCTTTGTTTGCCACATGCGTTACGCCTGGCCATCCAACGGTGCCAGTGGTGAAAATGTTTCCCTTGTAGTTCTCCAGCGGCTTCTGAATGCAGTTGGTCGTCATCAGTATGGCTCCGGGGAACGCTGGAAATTCGCGCTGCTGGTTTTGCCATGCTGTTCCATAATGCCCATAGAAATGCTTGTACCGCTTCAACTTGGGGTAGCCATGCGCTGGCAACATTTCTCCATGCGTGTAAACGTAAATGCCCTTTCCCTCGCTTTGCTTCAGCACGTCCTCTAAATCTTTGAGGTCGTGTCCAGAAACGAGAATTGCCTTGCCTTTTTTGGCGCCGAGCGGAACCCGCGTGGGCACGGGGTGACCGTACGCTTCAGTGTTCGCCGCGTCCAGCAGCTCCATGGCTCTGAGGTTGATTTCTCCGCATTTCAGCACTAAACCTACAAAATCGTTAACGCTGAGCGATTTATCCAGCGTAGCCGCGAGGCCTTGGTGTACGAAATCGAAGACTTTCGGGTCTTTTTTTCCAAGGATGTACGCGTGGTACGTGTAGGCGGCTACTCCTTTCAAGCCGTAAGTCAGCATCCACTGGAGCGAGTGGAGGTCAGCGTCTATGATAGGCTGAGACTTTATACCGAAACGTTTGCCCTGTGCTATGAGCCCGTCTTTTGTTTTCTCTAAAACCAAGTTTGCAGGTCCACTGGTTGCGTCGATGTGACCTCCTGCCGCTTGTACCTTTTTCCGCAGTGAATCACGGTATTCCACTGCCTTCTTGAGGTATTCGATTATTCTGTCAGAGTCAAAGTTCACGTTTGTTAACGTAGCGAATAATGCTTCGCAGATGAAAACGCTGATTTTCTCGTCTTTGACGCCGACTTTGCCTGCTTCAATGGCTAATTGCGATAGCCCTCTCAGCGTGTAGACCAGTAAATCTTGAAGCGTAGCCACGTCAGGGGTTTTGCCGCAGACGCCTATTACGGTGCAGCCTTGTCCTTTGGCTGTTTGTTCGCATTGGTAACAAAACATTGGGTCTTGGCTCATTAATTATCACCAAGTACATGTTTAGTTATGCATGCAAATAGCTTTTATCCCGCAATTGTTACCGAGTTCACTGCCTGTGCGCTGGAACGCCTTTGAACAAGTTTAAGAGAAATAATTTGCCTATGTTAAGTTTGAGGCGGCGGTCTTGTTCCCAGAACAACATCTACTGTAGTTGTTGCATTGGCTCTCATTACGCTGAGCATCAAGTGTTCGTTCGGCAACGTTTTCTCTTCAAGATAACTTGCCAAATCATCATTATTTCTTATTAAGGTCCCGTTCAGGGCGGTTATGACGTCGTCTACTTGTATTCTGCCGTCTGATGGTCCGCCTTCTGTGACCTCGGCGATTTTCCAGCCGTAGGTAACGTTTATGCCCAGTTCCTGCGCCGTCTGGTAGTTCATGTCTTGTCCCGTAACGCCCAAGTAAGAGTGACCAGTGTACTTGCCAGTTGTTATTAGGGCGGATATTTCCCTAAGTATGGTGTTTGAGGGAATGGCGAATCCTAAGCCCTCCGAGTCAGAGAGGATGGCGGTTGTTATGCCTACGACTTTGCCAACGGCGTTTAGTAGTGGTCCGCCTGAGTTTCCCGGGTTTATAGGCGTGCTGGTCTGGATGATGTTAGCTATTGAGAAGCCTCCTGCGTACTCTTCCTCTTCTGTGATGGTTCTGCCGACTGCGCTTACCACGCCTGTGGTTAATGAGCCGACTAAGCCGTAGGGGTTTCCTATGGCTATGACTGGGTCGCCTACTTGCAGTGTGGATGAACTGACGATTCCGATGGGTTTAAACTCGTTTGCGGGGGCGTCAACTGAAAGCACTGCCAAGTCCGCGTATGGGTCTGTTCCGAGAATTGTAGCTGAGTAGCCTTTTCCGTTTGAAAAGGTAACGCTTAAACTGGATGTGTCGTAAACGACGTGATAATTTGTTATCACCACCATTGTGCCTGAGAAGTCGTAAACGAAGCCTGAGCCTTGAACGGCTCCTTCGCTGGTGGTTCCTTGAACTAAGACAACAGAGTTCCGTACGCTTTCGTAGAGGTTTGCGAGCCACGTGGCGTTTTGGTATATTGTAATGTTTTGGTAAGTAATGTTCTGAGAGCCTTTGAGTTCTGACAGTTGATTCTGTAAAACTGTAACTTTATCGTTCAGGGTTTTGATTTCTTGGAAGCTTATGTAGTAAGTCATTAAGCCTCCAACGAGTATTCCTATCGCGAACAAAAGCGCAAGAAGGCTAGCTGAAGCCTTGGTGTAACCGTTAGGTTTCTGCATTTCGCTCCGACCTCTGAAAGGACATTTCAGCAGTTGCTCAGATAAAAGTTCCGCTGCCTAATCGCGCAGTTTTGCAAGCGCAACCAATGCAAGGGACAAAGTGGCTGCGGCTCCGAATATGAAAGGATAATAGGGCGAAGCCTCGTAGAGGACGCCGCCGATGTAGGGCGCGAAAATGGCGCCGAACATGCTGACTGCTTGTGGAATAGCCACCCAAAGAGCTCTGGCTGACTCTGGAGCACATGAACCGATGATTGCATTCATCAGCGGCCACGCCAAGTAAGATGCCCCAATGAGCACATGCGTTACCAGTAGGATGCGAAAGTCGCCGAACAACAAGAGAAGCACAAGCGAGGAAGCAGTAAAAGCCAAGGCTGCGGCGAAGGCATAGGATTTTTTGAGTTTGTCACCGACTCTGCCTAAAGCTATGCCTAAGATGGCTGAGCCGAGGAAGAAGAACGAGCCTAATATGCCTATTTCGAAGCCTTTGTAACCGTAGGCGTCTGCTAGGAATGTGGGGATGAACGGGCGGAAAAGCAAAATAGCAAACATGGCTGCTCCTAGAAACGCTGAGAATACGAGTAGCTTGCGGTTTTTCAGAAGCTGCAGTTTAGACTGGTTTTTTTCTTGAGCCTGCTGCATGTGCCTTGATGGAACCTGTTTTCTAATGAAAAACAGGAGTATGCCTGCTGAAGCGTAGAAGATGGATGCTAGAAAGAAAACGGTTTGCATGCCTGTGGTTTGGGCTAAGTAGCCGCCTATGGCTGGAGAAAAAACGTAACCGAGCGACCACGCTGACGAGATTGCCGTCAAGGTTAAAGTTAACTTGCTTTTGTCCACTGTAGTGACAATGTAAGCTATGCTGGTCGGCTGGCTGAACAAAATTCCCCATAGTAGCATTCCCGGAAGCATTTGAATCCAGTTGCCAGCGAAGGCGAAGATAAGCGGCGCTGGCGCCCAGCCAATCCAGCTTAGAATCAGGATTTTTTTGCGGTCATACCTGTCTGCAAGGATTCCGCCAGCAAGCAAAGTTAAAGCCACGCAAACGTTCGCTGCGGCATAGAGTATGCCTACTTCAACGGGGCTGGCGTTAAGCGTGTCTCTCATGTAGTAAGGCAAAACGTAAGCGTAAAGGCCGTCTCCGAAAGCGCCCACTAAATTCGAGAAGAACAGTATCCTCAAGTCTTTAGTTAGCAGTTCTGAGATGAAGCGGAAGTTTAGGGCGCTGCGCAAGCGAGCTACGGTTTAAGCCTCCTTTATTGGTTTAAACAGTAAAGAGGGAAAGCCTAAAAAATTGTTGGTGCACATGGCACAGTATTGCTGCCTTCACGGTGCTTTTTCGAGCTCAGTGCTATTTTCTTCGGTCGATGATGTCTAAGGCTTCGGGTCCCGTGCCTATCAGCACTACGGGTATGCCTGTTTGGTTCTCGACTTCTTTTATGAACTGTTTCGCTTCGCTGGGTAATACGTCGAATTTTCTTGCGCCTTGGCACTTTGGGAACAGGCTGTCAAGTTTTGTCACGGCGGCTTGTGTTGCCCCGTTAATTTTAGCGGTTTTCTCAGCTAACTCAAAATCGAAGGGTGCAGAGCGCCTGTCGCGGCCTGTTCCCGCAGCGGTTTCAAACCAGCCTCTTTTTTTGGCTTCTTCCTTCGTTAATTCTCTCGGCAGTGGTCCAGCGCCTACGCGGGTTATGAAAGACTTGTACACTATGAGGACATCGTCCACTCTCGTGGGACCTACTCCTGCTTCGGAGCATATTGCCGCGGCGCCTGTGTCTCTTCCAGTCACGTACGGGTAAGTCCCATAAAAGAGCGAAAGCATGAAGCCCTGTGTGCCTTCCAACAGCACTTTCTTGCCCGCATCTATTCCCGCGTTAATTTCCGTTGCCACATCCGCAAGATAAGGCTTCAACTCAGGAATGTCTTTGGCGAGTTTAGCGGTTCTTCGCACGCGTTCCTCAAGGGCTGGTCCAACACCCCAGCCTGTCGTGCCTAAACCTTTTAGATGCGCGCTAGTCTTGTCTTGAACTGAATGTTTTTCCTCAATTATTGAGGCGTTATGGTCTACGCCCATGCGCCCTTTCACTTTTGTCAATTCAACTTCTTCGAGGAATCTTGCGACTTGAACGTTGGCTCCTGCGCCGATTAGCAAGCGGCATTTTTCGTGCAGGAAAGCAGCGGGAACCATGTGCAAAGCGTAGCGTTTGCCTTCCGTCCAGACTGTGTGGGCAGCGTTCACTGAGCCTGTTCTCACGCAAAAATCCAATTTGTCTTTAAGTGCTAAGTAAGAGATTATTTTGCCTTTGCCTTCGTCTCCCCAGAAGGCGCCAACGATAACTGTGCACGGCATTCTAATTCACCACGGAAAGGGTTTGTCAAGGATTATTTAAATTAGTCGCTCTTTTTGGTGGCTACTGTTGGCAAAACACTTTTCTCTTACATTCAACTCAGTTATTGCGCATACGCACCAAGCTTGAGCAAAAAATTATGCAAGAAAAAAGAGAGAGCGCACGCTACGTCTCTCAAACTGGGTTTTTGCTTCCTTTCTCTCACTGCACGGCTATACGAGGTAGTGTGCGCTAAAGTTTAAGACCTTTTGCCACGCGTTTGCCAAAGTTGGGGTCAGCTTTGCGTAAGTTCTCGACCATGCGTTTCTGAATGGGCGTTGCGGCATGGCTCAGTGAATCCACGATGTTGTCGACCAAGTGATCCTGATCCACTTTGC
>CAYGYB010000087.1:0-6077 GCA_964354015.1 uncultured Candidatus Bathyarchaeia archaeon | reverse complement strand
AAAGAAACTGTGCGTGTTTCCAACGTCGACTGCCCATATGAAGCTGCTCATCAAACTCCTCGCACACCACAGCGTAAGCCTTCTCAACTTCCGCCAGCGAAGCATACGCCTTCTGGTTTTCCTTGAAAACCCGAGCAGCGCCAAGCAGAAACAGTTTCTCATGAAGCCCCAAAGAAGCCAACTCGCTTTTGCGCAGGGTTGGAATTATA
The DNA here is from genome assembly GCA_964354015.1 of uncultured Candidatus Bathyarchaeia archaeon. Lineage (GTDB taxonomy): Archaea > Thermoproteota > Bathyarchaeia > Bathyarchaeales > Bathycorpusculaceae > JAOZHU01. The sequence continues at coordinate 5,868 of CAYGYB010000087.1, read as the reverse complement.
CTGGAAACCGCCTTCCGCAGGCATTCAGGTGAAACTTCGCCTAAGCCGTCTGCATCAGCGTATTTTCCAGCTCGCCATAGCAGTTCAATGGCGAAGCGTGCATTGCCGTTTTCAGAATAAGCCAATTCAGCCACGAGGCTGATAACATCCTCTGAAACTGCTGAAGGCGCAAAAGCCAGTTGGGCGCGGTCACTCAATATGTCCACAAGTTGTTCCCGCAAGTATTTCTCAAGGCTGATTACATTGCGTTGCAGCGTGCTTCTTGCACTGGCGTCTAACCGCTCGGTTGCCTTCAAATCGCGCAAAATGCATATGAGCGAGATTCGCTGAGGCTTGCTGGGTCTCATTTCCTGTAACCGCGTTAGCTTGTAGACGGCTTCTGAGCCTTCTCGTTCAATAAGCGTGTCAAACTCGTCCAAAGTTAGAATTAAGTGTGCGTTTTCCTCGTCTAAAGTCTGCAGGAGCGTGCTGAGGACTTCTTCTGCAGAGTAGCCGCGCTTCGGAAAGGTCGGGTGAAAAACAGCGATTGCGTGCTGTAGTATGAGGAGCAGTTTACCGCGGTATTCACGGCAGTTAACATGCACGTAACGCAGTTTCACGCCTGCCTTGTTGGCTTCAAGAGTTATGTCTGTGCCGAAACGCTGGGCGAGAGCAGTTTTTCCCGTGCCCACATCGCCCGTTATGATAACCCGCTGGCTCATCCTGTCGGGAAAATGCAGCAGGAAATCGAAGAATTCCATCAGCAAGCGGTGTTCTTTCTCGCGGTGAGGCAGTCTGCTAGGGATAAAGTTGATGTCGAGTTTTGCCTCGTCTTTGAACACGCTTTGACGGAACTTCACGGCTTTAAACCTCAAACTAATTATGTGCAGGGCGGTGTTATTCTTTTCCCTCTAAATGTAATAATTCTCTTTTGGAACAAAAGGCTAATAAATGCATTCTGCACTTCGTATTTGCGATACAAAAAATGATACCGAAATACTTCTTCCTAACCAACGGAGTCGGAAGACACAAAGAGCAACTTCAATCCTTTGAGCTAGCGCTGAGAGACGCCGGCATCCAACAATGCAACCTCGTAAACGTTTCAAGCATAGTACCGCCAGGATGCAAATTGCTTTCGCGAGAACAAGGCTTAAAAATGCTGCAGCCAGGCGAAATCACCTTCGTGGTTCTAGCCAGAAACGCCACTAACGAGCCGCATAGGTTACTTGCCTCCTCCATAGGCGTTGCTATTCCATCAGGCAAAAACCAGTATGGATATTTGTCTGAGCATCACTCTTATGGGCAGCCTGATGACAAGGCTGGAGATTACGCTGAAGATTTAGCTGCGACAATGCTTGCAACAACCATGGGTCTCCAATTTGACCCTGAAGTAGCGTGGGACGAACGGAAGCAGTCTTTCAAGACCAGCGGGTTAATAATCAAAACCACCAACATTACGCAGTCGGCGACAGGCGACAAGAACGGCTTGTGGACGACGACCGTGGCAGTAGCTGTTTTGTTGCCCGCGAAGAATGGTAAACTGACGAAAAAGTAAACGCTGCCCTCTTGATTTTGTTAGCTCCGCTTTTTTTTATTTTATTCACTTTAGCACTTCTTGATGAGTTAACTGTTGGCTTAGTTCCAAAAGGCTTAAACACGTTTGAGTTCTGAGTGGCAAAGATAAGGGATGCCTTTTGCGTGGACTTGGCGCGCTGGCGGACAACAAAAAGAAAGCCTTACTGTTAACGGGCGTAGCGGGCTTCTTATGGGGCACTTCTTTTCCAGCCATAAAAATTGGCTTACAATACATGGATGCTTACACGTTTGCGTTTTTGCGGTTTCTCGTCGCCTCGCTGATAATGCTTTCTGTCGCGTTGTTGACAAAAAACTTCAGCTTCCACTTCAACAAAAAACGGTTAATCCTGTTTTTAGGCGTGGCAAATGGCTTATCCTATTTGCTGCAGTACATAGGTATGGTTTCCACCGCCGCTTCTAAATCAGCGCTTTTCGTAAACCTCAGCGTTGTATGGGTTGCCCTCTTAAGCCCATTGCTGCTGAAGGAGCGCGTAGGCGGCAAAAAAATATTAGGCGTTGCGGCGAGCCTTCTCGGCGTGCTGTTTATAACAACTAACCTTGATTTTTCGTCTTTAAGCCAAGGTGCCATCATTGGCGACCTCCTCGTTATAGGCGCAGGCATCGGTTGGGCTTTCTTCATTGTTTACAATAAGCCGCTGGTTGCGGATAACCAGAACATGATGCAGTCCATGACGTGGCTTTTGATTTTCACTTTGCTGCCTCTGCTGCCAACCGCGTCCTTTTCAGCTGGCAACTTCGTTTCCTTGCCCTTAGACGCGTGGCTTGCTATCGTTTACACTGCAGTTTTCTGCTGGGTAATCCCCTATTACCTATGGCTGAAAGGGTTAAAGCACATTTCAGCTGTGACTTCCACCGTTGTGCTTTTAACTGAAGTGATAGTTGCCGTGGCAATCTCCACTCTTGCACTTGGCGAGGTCTTAACGGTGGTTTCTGGCGTAGGTGCCATTTTCATAATAATCGCCATTCTACTAGTCTCCTGAATCGGCAGGGGCGTAATCTTTACATTCACCTTTGAAGCTAAGTGGAAAACGAAAAAGCAACCTATACAATGAGGAGAAATGACAAATGCCCTTCAGCGGCAGAACAGCAACCGCCATCATACCCTTCCCACCCGACAAGATTTTGCTAATCAAAAGAGCCACCGTGCCCTTCAAAGGCTATTGGGCTTTGCCAGGCGGAAGACTTGACCCGGGAGAAACCGTTGAGCAAACAGTAGTGCGAGAAGTGAAAGAGGAAACAGGTCTCGCCGTTGCGGTAATCTGCAAAGTAGGCGAGTACCATGAGCAGGGCGTTCAAGGCGGCGTGGAGTATGATTATTATCCTGCGTGTTTTCTGGTGAAAATTGTTGGCGGCGAAATCAAGAAGCAGGAAAGCGAAATTGAAGAGATCCAGCTTTTCAGCTTAAGCAAGTTGCCGGAAGTTCTCGCGTTTGAGCACGCTGTGATGATTGAGGATTTTGTTGCCATGCACAAGGCAAAAGCAAAGAAATGAAACTTGCATCACCGTGTAATACGCTGGCGTTATGGGGATCAGACTTCAGTGAAAGGTAAACTGTTATTAACGTTCAGCGTTACACTTTAGCGCGGTGAATAATCCTTTGAAGCTCCAGACGCCTATTATAATTGTAAATTTTAAAACGTATTTGGAGGCAACAGGCAGAAAAGCTGTTGAACTTGCCGAGAAAGCTGAAAAAGTAACCAAAGAAACAGGCGTATGCATCGCAGTGGCGCCTCAATTCGTCGACATCGCCGCTGTGGCGAAAACCGTTAAAATTCCCGTTTTCGCTCAGCACATAGACCCAGTAAAGCCTGGCAGCTGCACGGGACATGTGCTCGCTGAATCCGTCCGAGAAGCAGGCGCAGTCGGAACGCTGATTAACCATTCTGAACGGCAGCTTAAACTGTCAGACATTGACGCAACAATAAAGTTGGTACGGGAAAGAGGCTTAGTTTCTTGCGTGTGCGCTAATAATCCCAGCGTAAGCGCTGCTGCGGCGGCTTTAAAGCCTGATATAGTTTCTATTGAGCCGCCTGAGCTTATAGGAAGTGGAATTGCAGTTTCCAAGGCGCAGCCTGAAGTGGTCACAGACACTGTTAAGCTTGTGCGTGGGATTAACGCTAAAGTTATTATTCTCTGCGGTGCGGGCATAAGCCGCGGCGAAGATGTTGCAGTAGCCTTGAAGCTTAAGACGCAGGGCGTGTTGGTTGCAAGCGGCATCGTGAAAGCGAAAGACCCATATAGCATAATGCGTGAATTTGCGGACGCAACAAAACATTAAGCATGTGTGAGCACCGTGAAAGTCGAAGCTGAATGTGCCTCTTGCCTGCTTGCGAGGGCGATGGCGGAAACTAACGAAGCTACAACAAACCCTGCGTTACGTTTCAGAGCTATGGCTGAAATTATCAAACTGTTAAACAGGGAATTTAGACCAACCTCTGTGGCAGCTGACTTGGGCACAAAAAGAGACCGCTTGATAAAGCAACTCACGGGCAACGGTGACCCGTACAAGCGAAGCAAGAAAATGAGCAACGAACGCGCAATGCGACTGCTGCCTAAAGCAAGAAAATTCGTGGAAGAAGGCTACACCCAGCAGGACAGGTTCAAGAAAGCCTGCCTGTGCAGCATGGTGGGCAACATAATGGAATTCGACATCCCAGGCCACACATTCACCTTTAGCACATTAACGAAAAACTTCAGAGAAGCAGCCAAAGACTTGGTTGTGGACGACATTGACAAAGCTTATGAACTGGCGAAAAAAGCGCGCGGCATCCTTTATTTGGCTGATAACGCGGGCGAAATCGTTTTTGACACTTTGCTGGTTGAGCAGTTGAAGAACATGGGTGTAGAGGTGACTTACGTTGTTAAGGGCGGTCCCGTGCTTAACGATGCCACGTTGGAGGATGTGGAGTCTTCTGGAATGGGCAAGCTTGCAGACAACATAGTTACCACAGGCACTGACGCTGTTGGCCTCTTAATCAAGGAGGTTTCTCCTGAATTCTTGAAAGTTTATGATGCGGCGGAGCTTGTTTTTGCGAAGGGCATGGGTTACGCTGAAACCTTAACAGAGTACAAGCTCACGAAGCCTCATTTACTTCTGTTCAGAACTAAGTGTAATCCAGTCGCAAACTATTTCTGTGCGCCTCGGCATAAGAATATTGCCAAGTTGATGCCGTAAATGAGACTGCCCGCCATACGCTTAACTCAAGAAGCACTTTCACGTTTTGATGAAGCCATACAGAAAGAATGGCTCGTAACAAACAGCTTAGGCGGTTACGCTGCATCCACCGTGTTAGGCATAAACACGCGGAAGTACCACGGTTTGCTGGTAGCCGCGTTGCATCCTCCCTGTAACCGCACCGTGTGCCTCGCAAAGCTGGATGAAGAAATCTGCGTAGGCAACAACGTTTACCAGCTTGGCGCCAACGAATTTCACGGCGCGATTTTTCCGCAAGGCTACAAGTTCCTGAAAGAGTTCTCGGTTGCTCCTTTTCCACGGTACGTTTACACCGCGCAGGACATTGAAGTCACGAAGACGATTTTTATGCCTACGGGAAAAAACGCTGTGGCAGCAGTTTACAAGATTCTGAACGGAAGCGGCTCTGACGTTAAATTCAGGATTTATCCGCTGCTTACCTGTAGGCATTTCCACTTGGTTGCAGACAAAACGCGAAGCCCGTTAAGTTTCAGCCAGCAGCAAAGCGGCAGAGAAGTGGAAGTCACCTTTAACAGTCCAAAAGCAACAGTTGCAGCCCGAGCCACAGAGGGCGAGTTCATTGAAAAAGCAAACTGGATAGAGCGCTTGTATTATCGTGAGGAGGACAGGCGAGGCGAAAGCAGCACCGACGATTGCTATCAGCCCGGGTACTTTGTGGTTTCAGTTTCACCAGAGCAGGAAGCAGAATTCGCCGTAGTTACAGCGGCAAGCGAAAACAACCGAGAAGCCAAAGAAAGCTTAGAAAACATCGGCAGCGCAACTTACGCTGTCAAAAGCCGGCTTGAAAGGGAGTTGGAGCAACGCAGCGACACACTGTTCACGTTTTACACTTCACACAAAAAAGCGTCAACAAGTGACTGGTTAAGCTGGATTCTTTTAGCCGCGGACGCCTTCATAGTCAACGGCGCAGGTGATAGAGCCTCTGTTATAGCTGGCTACTTCTGGTTTGAAACGTGGGGCAGAGACACTTTCATCTCGCTTCCAGGCTTGATGCTTGCAACGGGCAAGTTCGAGGATGCAAGGAAAATTCTCGTGGATTTCACGCATCACTGCAAGCAAGGTTTGATTCCCAACTGCGT
>CAYGYB010000086.1:0-6198 GCA_964354015.1 uncultured Candidatus Bathyarchaeia archaeon | reverse complement strand
ATGCTGCTGGCGATGTCACGAGCGGAACCATAGCTGAGGCTAGGCTGCCGAACGTTTACACTGGTCAAGTTACCTTCAACGGCGGAATTGTCACTAACAGCGTGAACTGTGCGAACTGGCAGTTGGCAGACGCTGTTTTCGCTAACGGTTTCCGCATTACAGAAGCTGAAAAAGTTGGCTATGGCAGCAAGGGCTTAGCGTTTCTGGATGAGGAGAACCGCGTGCTCATGGTGCTGACTGAGAAAGGCGACTTGCATTTGAAAGGCGAAATCAAGGCGTTACAGGTGAAGACAGGGTGAGTAAGAATAGGCGTGTGGTGGTGGAGGTTCGCGAGGACCTGCACAGGGAAATCCGCAAACAGGCAATCCTAAACGACGTCAAAATCTACCAGTTAACAAACGCGATTATGGAAGAGGCTTTGAAAGACGAGGAACTCATGAACGCGCTAATTAAGAGACTAAAAATCTGATGCCGCTTCGGAGGATTTTTGTCTAATCGCTACTAAGTTTTCATCTTGATGAAGGAAAATGCCATGTTAATCCACTGGGCGTCACTAGGAAAACTGCCGAAGACTTTTTCCGTTTGCGGGTTAGCTAGGAGGCTTTTTCTAACAGCCGCCATTGCTTTCAGAATTGATTTTGGGTCGCCATAGGTTCCGTAGTTTCTCAAAAAGACCGCTGTTTCATCTCCAGCTGGTACTATTACGCATTTGCCTGCGATATCAGGGGCTTTCAAAGTGATTACATTAGACGTTGTGGTCCATGACTTGGCGTTTCCCCACATATCTTTCCGTATGACTTCAGTTTTAGTACCGAGAGCAACACTGCACCCGAGCGAAAGTTTGGCAATATTATCACCTATATCTTTGTCTGAGTTCAAAGCCGCCACCACATTTGTTTGCAGTAACGGGGAGCTGAGAAGTTCTTTTTCGTTGAATGATGATGCTGTGGCAGATGTTTGATAGGGCAGGAAAACTTTAGCTTGGCCTTTCATGAAGCCCCGGTTGACTTCCTTAAAGAGCAGCGTGAACGGTGTCGGTGTTTGAACCGTCATGCCCCAAATCGCCGTGGTCCAGTACAGCTCCTTGTACTTATCAGGGAACATCCATGGTGCGGTCAAGTTGTATTGTCTGCCTAGAATAAGCGCTATAGAGTATCCTTCATTGTCGTTGAACCTCGCCAGTGCGACCCCGCCTTGTTTAAGTTCTTTGTTATGGCCAAACAATCCAGTATATGATAATGCCCATCCTAGTTTTCTTAATTGCTTCTCAATGTCTCTGGTAAATTCTTCAAAATGCCCGTCACTTTGGTATATTTTCTGAAGCTGCTCGAATGGAAGCTCTGCTCCCACTTTCGAAGCGCCAGTAGGCTCTGGAGGACTTACGGAAGGTTCCTGGGGCGCCTGTACATTTGCAGGTGGGCCACTGCCAACTGTTTCGTCTGCTTTGTGAGTAGTCTTCATCTTCGCTAATGCCCCTGCTGCTGATGCGCGTATGTTTCCATCTGGACTTTTGAGGGCAGCAAGTAATCCTTCCATAGCGCGGTCATCACCAATTTTCACTAAAGCCTCCGCCGCAACTGCGCGCACATCCGCATTCAAGTCTTGGAGAAGAGCAATCAGTTCATCTACTGGCCGTTTATCGCCAATATTCCCTAAAATATTCGCTACCGATGCTCGTATATCCGCGTTAGAGTTTTTGAGGGCAGGAACCAAAGCATCCACTGCGCGTCCGCCAATTTTCGCTAAAGCATCTGCTGCGCGCCAGTGTACATCGTATTCTTTGCTTTTGAAAACAACACTAATCAACTCCTCTACTGCGTGAGCGTCTCCAATTTTCACTAAAGCCTCTGATGCCGCCGTGCGTATATTTGAATCATAGTTTTTGAGGGCTTTAACCAAGCCTTTTACATCGCGTTTGGCTTCCATTTTTTCAATATCTGATTTTTTCAATCCCATTAAGCAAAACTCCTCTTTGTTGTCACTTTTTCTTTTTGGTTTTTCGATTCTCCTGCTCAACTGCCGTTGATATCCCGCTGTTCATTTGACCGAAAACTTTGGCGAATTCTTTGCTGAGGAAGCCGAAAGCAACAAAGCCTGGGCGTCTTGCGACCCTTATGCCTTCATTCTCTGCCACAGCCTCAAAGAATGCTTTTTTGTCTCTGGGAACTTTCCGAAGCGCAAAAGAGACTGAGAGCACATGCGCTATCCCCCAACCGAACGCTGCGAAAATCGTTGCCGTAACCAGAAACATAACAAGCAACGTCAGAATGTTGTATTCCAAGAGGCTAAAAGCGGAGAGAAATTTGCCAACGAAATCAAGTACAGGTATTAGCAGGCCCGAAAGGAAAAACAACACAAAGACTGCTCCTCCTATGAAGAGACCAACAGCACCGCCTACTGATCCAGCGATCACTGCTCGTCTACGCACACTAAAGCAGTTGTCGCATATCGGAAAAGGATGGGTGAAAGGATTACGGATACGCGACAAGGGCGAAAAATATGGCACGCCTTGTTTAGTGCGCTCGCGTCGGGCGGATTTCGCAGTAACAGTTTTCTCCTGAGCAGGTTCACCGCACATGCAGCAGACCTTCGGGGTTAAATAGTTTTTTTGAAGTCGCACCACTGCTCCGGGATATTTTGAGGGAACGCTGTATTTTGGAACGTCTACATCCTCAGATACAACCAAAGAAGATGGCACTGCAACAGGGTCGCCTTTTAGCGCAAACTTCACCTCATCCAGAAAAACTTCTTTAGCTTCTCTTTTTGGCATGTAGAATCGTTCCTTGCGGTCGCCTTCCAACATAATCACTATGTCAGATCGCCCTGTTTCGGAAACATATTTGATGGTGTTCAAGTCCATTACAATTTCTTTTGACTTGCGTCTAAGCCAAGCGACTACGACCAGCGCTACACCTGGCACCGTCAACAGAATGCCCATCGCCAAAGTAAGGAAAAACGGTGGGCCACCGGGAATATATAAAGTTGCTACCGACGCAACAAAAAAAGCGATTCCAAAGAAAAGGCATACTGCGGCAAAATATAATGTGGTTATTACAGAATACTTCCGATCAGGTTGGTATGTCAATTGTTTGTTGGTAAGGGTAAGTGTTCCAGGATTAGCCCCGACTTTTGTTCTGTGAGAAGCTACTCCTTCCAGTATCTCCACTTCGTCGTGAATGGTGCTCACGATTTGCTCCCCGTCTCTGCGGATATACATTGGTTGTGCTTATAAGATTTATCATTTCTCAACAGCTGAGCTAGTTACTGTGAATTTTCAAAGTTTAACATCAGTAAAAACTTCAATTGCGCACAGTTGGTGCGAAGAATAAGGGAAGGGCACACGCAGTTAACGTGAGTTATTGCTGGTGCCTAGGCTGTGGAGCATGCGTGTTTATGGCTGAGAAGACAATAAGAATTCCGCGAGATTGGTAGAGCGCTGCACAAGGCGGTTCATTGTGTTATTTCTGTTGGTTCTTCAAGCGTTATGGCTTCTAGGCGCACGTTGTCTTTTGCGGGTTCAGCGTGGGTTTTGCGCGGTTGTTTTTGGTTGCTTATCCATGTTAGGCTCCATCCGATTAGGAAGAGGACTATGGCTGCGGGGAAGAATATGGCTATTAAGGCTCTGCGACGCTTATGCTTTCGTACGACTTGCAATAGCGCACCCAACACTATACACTGCAGAAGAACAAGAAAAAGCTTTTGCTTTTCCCAAATACTGATTCAAAATCACCATACACTTTCCAGCAAAACAACGGCGGACTCTTTTTATACGGGCACACGCATCCAAAAAGGCAAAAGAGGCTCAGCAAGTGACAATAGTCGTAGATGACGCAGGCAGCGGCGACCTACTTTTCGGCGTAGTCATAGGCGCATACAGGCTTGAAACCAGCGAATTCACGTACAGGGTTGTTGACGTGAAGTTTTTCCAGCCTAAAATTTTCAAGGAAAAAAGGTACATGCAGGAAACCACGCGCATCGTGTCCGAGCTGGTTGCTGCATTGCAGTTGAAGCCCGACGAGGTGATTCAGATTTGCCAAGGCAACATTTTCGATTGTGCCGCGGCGGAGCTGCGGAAGGTTCACGGTGAAGACCGCGTCCAGCGAATTAAGGTGGTGGGCGAACCGCAGAGGCTGACCGAAATCGCTTACTTGGACGAAATACGCAATCTGGGGTATGAGCCGCTGGCGGAGCGGGAAGCGAAACGCGCAAAAAGCTTCTTCCACATGATGCGGTGGCTGAAAGCTAATCCCAGCATGCTCGGCTACGCGAAGACTGGTTGGCCTCGTTTAGCAAGATACCACTTGTTCAAGGAGTTTCACGCTGACAGCCTTTACACGGCGGTTTGCAGCAGCTGCGGCTGCCAGTGCGAAGTGCCGTTTAAGCCTGATCCTGATAGGCCTGTTTACTGTCGTGCGTGTTGGGCGAAGCTGAGAAAGCGCAGGAAACGCGTGCCACGGGCTTAGGCGTGAGCGAAAATGTTTTAAATGTTCACAGTTTAAGGTAAGCAGGTTTCCATGTGAGGAGTTTAGGCGAATGTCGCAGGCTGAAGGCATAAAGAAGTTGGGTAAAAACGAGTTTTACAAGTGTCCCTTGCCGCATGTGCAGTCTAAGCATGCGCAGGCTTTGTTTAGGGATTTTAACTCGCACTTCAGCATTTTCAGCAATCGAGATGATCATTTGGCTGTGGTGCAGGCGCATGAGGATTTAGTGTGGAACATGCGGCGTGCAGCGGCTGAACGGGGCAAGGTTGATGATGATGCGTTGCGGAGGGTTTCGTTTGAGGCTTGGTTGCAGGCGGTTAAGCAGTGCAGTGGCAAGGCAGTGACTATTGTGGCTAAAAAGTAAGCCGTGTTATTGTACGGCTTCGACGTTGCGTATTTCGGGTACTTTTGCTTTGATTAGGCGTTCGACGCCTTGTTTAAGCGTTAACGCTGCCATGGGGCAGCCTGCGCAGGCGCCTTGTAAGCGTACTTTTACGGTGTCTTTTTCTACGGCGACGAGTTCGATGTCGCCGCCGTCGGCTTGGATGCGGGGTTTTATTTCTTCAAGCGCCGCTTTCACTCTTTTTTCAGTTTCGCTCATGTGTCTTATTCACCACCAGTTGTTGTTTTTGGGTATAGCGGAGCCTAGTGGTGTGAAGTGATAAAAGCGTTACGCTGTGTTCAGGTGGCAACGCTTGGCTATTGAAGAGTTTTATTAGGTGCCGTGCGCGTTATTATTGTATTTAAGGTGCTGTGTGCGGCGTGGATGAACGGTGGGAGCGGCTGGGGCGTTTGAAGCCTGAGGAGAAGTTGGCTATTTGCATGGATATGACTGACGCTTGCGTGCGCATCTGCGCTGACGGCATCAAAACGCAGAATCCCGGCATCAGCGAAGAAGAACTTATTGCGAAGCTGCGAGAACGGATGGAGTGGTCGAAGCGGCATCGGAAGCGTGAGGGATAGGCTATGGAGGCGTTTTATGGGTTTGTGCGGAGGTTGGCGGATGGGTTTGGCGGTGTGGGTGTGGATTATGCGTTTACGGGTGCGTTGGCTGTGAGTTTGTATGGTTCGCCGAGGACTACGACGGATGTGGATGTTGTTGTGGCTGTTTCGGGTGTGGATGTGAAGGGTAAGGTTGGGTTGGCTTTGCGGCGGGCTGGGTTGGATGTGGATGAGCGAAAGCTTGACTCTGCCTTTACGTCGGGCTATAGGATAGCGTCGTTTAGGGATAAGACAACGCCGTACACTCTTGACGTTATATTCTTGGATGGAGCGCTTAGAAAGAGGGCGGGAGCGATTGATGGTGTGAACACGTTTTTTCAGCCGCCTGAGGATTTGGTTTTGGCTAAGCTAAGAATGATTAAGGCAACCGTGCCGCGGGAGAGGGCTGTGAAGGATGAGGAGGATGTGAAGGCTGTTTTGGCGTTTACTAAGGTGGATTTGGATGCGGTGAAGAAGCAGGCGAAAAAGGATAAGACGTTGGGTATACTTGAAGGTTTAATTGAGTGATTGAATATGCGGGGTGCAGATAAGGCGAGGCGTAAACTTGAGCAAGAGGTTATTTGCCAGTATAGTGATGGAAAAATAAGTGCGGGGCGTGCTGCTGAGCTGTTGGGGATTTCGTTGCGTGAGTGGTATGATTTGCTTGAGAAAAAGCGCGTTCCTGTTAACTGGGGCAACTATACTTTTTTGGATGCAGGAGAAGCCACTTTTGGTG
>CAYGYB010000085.1:0-6199 GCA_964354015.1 uncultured Candidatus Bathyarchaeia archaeon | reverse complement strand
AAATGGAAGCACTTGTAAATGAAAAGGTTAAAGAGGTCAAAGAAAGTGCACAGAAGCTTAGTGTATCTGAAGAGAAATATAGAAAGCAGTTTGAGGAAGCACTTGATGCTATCTTCATAGCCGATTGTGAAACAGGTATATTAGTTGACTGTAATCGCGCAGCATCCGAATTGGTGGGCAGAGAGAAATCAGAACTGATTGGTAAGAATCAGCGGATTCTCCATCCTTCGAAAGAAATCGAAGGAGACTTTAGCAAGACTTTCAAACAGCATCTCAAAGAAAAAGAAGGACAAATTCTGGAAGCACAAGTTATTACCAAAAGAGGAGAAATCAAAGATGTTGCAATCAAAGCTAATGTCTTTGAAGTTCGGGGCAAAAAAATGCTTCAAGGGATATTCCGAGACATCACCGAGCGCAAGAAGATGGAAGCTGAGGTCAAACAGAAACTAGACATGCTTGAAGCTCTTACGGAAAATCTCGGCGTGGGCCTTGGGATTATCAGCAAAGATTATCATGTGGTATGGGTGAATAGATTCATTAAAAACAATGTGGGCGAAGTAAAGGGGAAACTGTGCTATTCGTCGCTCAACACTTTAGATCACATTTGTCCAGACTGTGGTGTTAGAAAAGTCTTCGAAGAAGGCGTCGCTAAAGACTCCCACGAATACACCAACATAGGCATTCATGGCAAGCCGTATTATGTCGAACTTATTGCCACACCGCTTAAAGATAAAGACGGGAACGTCACGGCAGCATTGGAGTTTGTTATAGACATAGCCGAAAAAAAACACATGCAAAGTAAGTTGACGGAGTATTCTCAAAAACTGGAAAAACTAGTTGATGAAAGAACTGAACAGTTAAATCAAACCCAAATTAAACTGCTCAAAGCCGAGAAACTCGCTGCCATCGGCGAATTAGCAGGAATGATTGGACATGACTTGCGCAATCCGTTAACAGGAATCAAAGGCGCAGCATATTACTTGAAAACCAAGTGCGCCGCAGAAATAGGTGCTACAGGACAAGAAATGCTGAAAACCATCGACAAAGCCATCGATCACTCTAATAAAATCATAAACGACCTATTAGAATACTCAAGCAAACTAAGTTTAGAACTTACAGAGATCACTCCAAAATTGCTGCTGAAAAACACTCTAGCCCTCATTGAAGTTCCAGAAAGAACCCAAATTATAGACGCCACCAAAAACAAGCCCAAAATCAAAGCCGACATCGGAAACATAAGCAAAGTCTTCGCCAACATAATCACTAACGCAATTGACGCCATGCCCGGAACTGGAACCCTAACCATAACAAGCAAAACAGCAAAAGGCAAAGTGAAAATAATCTTCAAAGATACCGGAATAGGCATGACAGAAGAAACCTTAAGCAAACTCAAACTTGGATTCCCGCTTTTCACAACCAAAGCCAAAGGCATGGGCTTCGGCTTACCCATCTGCAAACGCATCGTGGAAGCTCACGGCGGCAAAATCTCTTTGAAAAGCACACTCGGAAAAGGAACCGCAGTCATTGTAACAATTCCAGTTAACCAAAAACCAAGGGATGAAGGCGAAGAAAAATGGATTTTCACCGAATCCATGTTACAAGCGATGCACGCATCACAAAAAACACCTCGAAAACCATAAGATAACAACGTTGTTACTGAACAGAAACTGCCAGAAGACCCGCGGAATCACATCCGAATAACCCAGAGAGCAGAATCTGCACCTAAAACCACTTTTTCTCCGTTGCTTGATTTTTTTCGTTTATCGGCTACTTGAAGTAGAAGAAAGAAGCAGCGTTATAAGGCTCTCTTTTTCAACTAGACCAAACGCCCCGTTCCTTGCAGAAAATTCATCAAACTTCTGAACACCATCAGCATCTATGCAGGGCGACTGAATAGCAAACGGCACAGGATCTCTCGTATGCGTCCCAATCCTAATCGGCGTTGGGTGATCAGGCAAGACAGCAATCGCGTACGGTTCTTTTAAGCCTCGCAGAAGCCTGCCCACTAACCGCTTATCCAAGTCTTCTATTGTTTTAACTTTCAGCCTATAATCTTTGACGTGTCCAGCTTCGTCTGGCGCTTCAACATGGACAAAAACAAAGTCATTGTCTTCCAGAGCTTTCAACGCAGCATCGGCTTTACCTTCATAATTTGTATCAGCCAACCCGCTGGCGCCAGAAACATTAATAATTTTCATTTCCGCGTAGGTTCCGATTCCTTTCACTAAATCTACGGCAGATATGACTGCAGCGTTTAAACCGTATTTTTCTTTGAATGAAGGCATAGCTGGTTTTGTGCCGCCGCCCCAAGGCCAAATCATGTTGCCCGGTCTTTTGCCAGCTTTCTGCCGCGCAATATTCACTGGATGAGACTCTAAAACGCTCTTAGATTGCTGAATTGTCTCCCGCAACAGGTTCACCATCTTCGCCGCTTCTTTCGATTTAGCTCTCGGCAGGACAGCCGCGACTTCAGCGCCCACAGCATCATGCGGCGGAGTGCACTCAATTAACTGAAAATATGGAAAATTCCGCAAAATCAAGAAATGCCTGTAATCTAACCCGGAAAAAAACTCGATTTCCCCAAGTTTCTCAAAATTTGCCTTCACCGTCGCTATTAGTTTTGAGGCTTCGTTGCTTGATATGTGCCCAGCGGCATAATCAACCAGAATTCCATCTTTTTCTGTTATCAAGTTGCACCTGAACGCCACATCATTTTTATTCAGTTGAATACCACGGGCAGCCGCTTCCAAAGGTCCCCTAGCAGGGCAAAACCGTTTAGGATTGTAACCCAGCACCGAGAGAATCGCTGTATCTGAACCTGGAGTAAAGCCGTCAGGCACTGTTCTGAGAAGACCGCTTCTACCTTTAGCTGCTATCGAGTCCATGTTTGGTTTATGTGCTGCCTGAAGCGGGGTCAGGTTTCCCAATTCAGGAACGGGATAATCAGCCATGCCGTCCCCAATGACAAGCACATACTTCATTTACTCGCCATCCCCACTCGTTAACATTTAAAGCCAATTCCTCGCGTTTGAGTGTTACTTGATGTAAAAGATGGTTGATAAAGTTATGTGGCTTCGGTTGAGGCATCAATTATCCTTTTAATCTCGCTGCTTAAGGCTTTTGGCAGACCCAGTATGCCGACGTCCATGAAGCCGCGAATTATTAACGACGTAGCCTCATCTCGGGATAGTTTCCTAGTCATTAGATATGCCACTTCTTTTTCTGATATTTTGCCAACTGCAGCTTCATGCGTTATTTCAACTCCCTTTTTCCGAGCTATCAACTCAGGAATAGACTGCATGAAAGAAGCGTCATCCATGAGCAAGCCGCGGCATTCCAAGTGTCCCTTGCAGTCGGAACTGTTGCCCTCGATTAAGCCTCGAATTATCATTTTTGAGCCTTCGCGCGAGATGGCGCGGCTGACCATTTCTGCTTTGCTGCCTTTTCCATTAAGAACTGCTTTGGAACCTATGTCCAACTGCGAATTCTTGTGTCCGTACAGAATGCTGTTAAAGCTCACTCTTGAATCGTCGCCGTTGCAGTAAGCCACTGGATACATTTGTATATCTCTTACTGGTCGCATGCAAACGTAGTTGGAAACAAAAGAGGCGTTGTCTGCGATTTCAGCGGCAGTTCTAGGTCGCACCAGAGTGTTCTCGCTCCACTGATGAATCATGGTGAAGTTAAGCGTAGCACCTTTTCTCACGTAGATTTCCGATATACCCAAGTGCGAGGCGCTGTCCACTGTGGAGTGTTGAAGGCAACTGGTAATTATGTGCGCGTTTGAGTTTTCCTCAGCTATTATGATGTTGTGCACTCTTTGCTCAAAATTTCTTTTTGTGATCATGAGGCAGGATTGAAGGGGAAACGTTATTTCGGCGCCGGGAAGAATTCGCATGAAGTAACCGCCGCTGAAGTCTGCAGCCACTTTCCGGGTGAACTCATCTTTTTCCTTGTCGACTAGTTTCCACATATACTCTTCAAGCTGCGGGTTCTTTTTGAGAGCTGTTTTCACGTCCTGCAGTTCAATTTTTCCTTCAAAAAGCTCATTCACCGTTGCTTGCACGGTGTCTTGGTTTAGGTGGAAAAATGTGGCTGAGCGTGCTTTTTCGTCCTGTTCGATTCCTGCTTTCTGGGCTTCTTCGAGGATTTTGTGGGGCAGCTTTGTTAATTCATTTTCTTTGCTCAGGATTCCAGCCTCCAGTTTTTCTTTTTCTGCAGGCCACGCATTCTTCGTAGCCGAATTTTTTTATGTCCTCGTACATGCGCATTGGGTGGGTGAAACAGTGGAAGTTGCCGTTGAGTAGTATGCAGCCGTATTTTGCTTTTATGTAGTCCATGATGTCGCCCTTGTGAGTTATCAGCAACGCTGCGCTTCCTGTGCGCTCTATGTAGCTTTGCAGTTCGCTTGCGAGTAACTTTAGGCTTTCAACGTCAACGCCTGAATCAGGCTCATCCAGCAGCAAAAGTTTTCCTTTGAGGAATATGAGTTGGAGTATTTCTGAGCGTTTTCTTTCGCCTCCAGAGAAGCCCACATTTATGTCTCTGTCTAAGAAATTGGTTAGTTTGAATACTTCAATGAGTTTCTGTTCCTCTGGACTGAAGTTTTCCTCTGGTTTTTTCCCCAGACACAGCTTTAACAGGTCTCCCAGTTTTACTCCTGCAATTTCCGGCGGGCTCTGGAAGCTTGCTACTATTCCAAGTTTGGCTCTTTCATCAGTGCCTTTTGCAGTGATGTCTTCTCCCATGAAGAATATTTTTCCAGAGGCGATTTCGTAGGCAGGAAGCCCTAGTAAAGCGCCTATTAGCGTTGTTTTTCCAGAGCCGTTAGGTCCAAAGAGTATGTGGCTTTCGCCTTGTTTGAGGTTGAAGTTCAAGTTTTTCAGAATGGTTTTGCCTTGGATGTTGACGGTTAAATTTTTGACTTCGAGAATGTCCATTCTTGGTCAGTGTTGATTGCGTTTCCATTGAAGATAAACTTTCCGAAGAAGATGACCATCCTCATTATGTCTACAAGAGTTTGGACGATGAGGAACTCTTATGGCTCCAGACTATTTCACCCGCTCAACTTTCCCCTTTTCTGTCCGTTTGCTGGTATCCAACATCTTTATCAATTTTTCAAATTGACTGTTACGTTTGTCAAATTGTTGAGGTGGACAAGATTGGTTAGCTTTTGTCTAAGAGCCGAGCATTAGTTTATTAGTATCGGAGCCATTGCTTAGTGGAGCTTGCAAGAAACTGTTTTTGCAAAGTTAATTTAAGGAGTTGAGATACCGAATGTTTACCTACAAAGAAAAATATAAAGCAATTTGCTCTGAGTGCAATCTAGAATTTCAGATTTTCGCCAAACATGATGCAAGCAAACCAATATACTGTCAAGAATGTTACTGGAAACGAAGACAACTTGACTTATAGACTTCGCTGTAAGCATCGCGCGCTTAGAGATAATCAAAGGGTGGCTGCCAGAATGTTTATTCGATGCAAAATCACGTTCAGAAAACCAAAATAACCTTTCTTAATTATTTTACTATTGAGGCTTGAGTTATGAAACAACCCGTAGTGGATTTTGTGATAGTAATGGATGAGTTAAGAAAGGAAGGCAAGATCAAAATCTCTCCTATTTCAAGAGAAGCCAACTCATTTGATTGCCCAAAATGTGGGAGTCTCCTTTCACCAGATAATCCAGATAGCTATTCTGAGTTTAGATATGAAGAACACAAGGGTACTTTAATACAGTGTAAACGGTGCAAAACGAAAATAAGAGTGCTATGGCAAACTGACCCTTCACGATCAATGTGTAAGCTGTTCAAGAAAAACGAGTAAATCATTAAAGCCTGTTTAAGCTTCAAAAATGAATTCGCGTTTAGCTTATTTTGGTAGTTTAGCGCGCTAAATCAGCTAACTTGGATGTTCTATATCCTCCGTCGAAAAGCCCAATTCAGGTAGGTCTGAAAATCGTATGAAAGAACGAGAGAAGGTTCCACATAACAGTGGAGAGTGCAGTTCTGGCAATTCTGTATTTCTTTCCAGTTGAATCCAGAGATTGAAGTTTTGATGCTGGTTTCAAAAACAGAAAAGCTAGCCGCGTACTCATTACGAACATAACAGGGTAGAACCAATTTTCCCTCTGGACTTACATTAATCAACGCCCAAGGTTTGCACTTCCAGTTTTTTTCTTTCGAAAGAACCTTGAGATAGC
>CAYGYB010000084.1:0-6261 GCA_964354015.1 uncultured Candidatus Bathyarchaeia archaeon | reverse complement strand
TCAAGCGCTTCTGGTCTGTCGAGAATTATCTGGTATTGCGTGGCCAATTCTGGAAAGCCCAGCAAGATGTACTCGACCTGCGAGGGAAACACGTTGACACCTCTTATTATCAGCATGTCATCGGATCTTCCCATGATGCGCTTCATTCTGGAGTGAGTTCGACCGCACGCGCACTTTTCAGTTTTAACGACTGAAATGTCCCGTGTTCTGTATCGCAGGATGGGCAGTCCACTCTTTGTAAGAGCCGTGAAGACTAATTCACCTTCTTCTCCAGCGGGCAATACTTCGCCAGTTTTCGGGTCAATAGTTTCCACGAGAAGGTGATCCTCCCAAATGTGCAACCCATCGTGCTCGCTGCATTCTATTGAAACACCTGGACCACACAACTCAGTTAAGCCGTACACGTCAAAAGCTTCGATGCCCAGTTCGCTTTCGATTCTTTCTCTTATTCTTTCAGACCACGGTTCCGCACCGAAGAGACCTATCCGCAGTTTTAGATATTCCCGTGGGTTCACGCCTTCTTTAGCCATAGTTTCAGCAAGGTAAACCGCAAAACTCGGGGTGCAGCACAGCACTGTCGTACCCAAGTCTTTCATGAGTTTTATTTGCCGCTGAGTCATTCCGCCCCCGACAGGAATTATTGCTGTTCCGATTTTTTGGGCGCCGTAATGAAACCCTAAGCCGCCTGTGAACAGGCCATAGCCGTAAGCGATGTGGGTTACATCTTGTTTTCTAACGCCCGTTGTGTAAAGTGACCTTGCCATTAATTCTTGCCAAATGTCCATGTCGTTTTTAGTGTATGCGCTGATTATGGGGTTTCCTGTTGTGCCGCTTGATGCGTGAATTTCGACAATTTCGTCCAATTTTACGCCGAGCATGCCGAGCGGGTAATTGTCTCTTAAATCGTTTTTTGCGGTGAAAGGAATTTTCTGGATGTCTTCCAGTGTCTTTATATTTTCAGGGGATATCCCTGCGCTTTTGAATTTCTTCCTGTAGAAAGCAGTGTTTTCGTAGCAAAATTTTACTTTCTCTTTGAGCAACTGAAGTTGATGTTTTTTGAGCTCTGCTCGGGGCATGGTTTCGATTTTTTCGTTCCAATATCTATCGTTCATTAGCGGCCTCTCCATTAAATGCCTAAGTAGACTTCCTTTATATGACTATTAGCCAGCAGTTCTCTCCCTTCGCCTTCTATAATAATCTTGCCTTCTTCAAGAACGTAACCTCTGTTGGCAATTGTTAAGGAATCACGGATGTTCTGCTCAACCAGCAGGATAGTCACGCCATCTTCGTTTATCTTACTCAACGTGTCCAACACTTTTTCAACGATTATGGGTGCTAAACCCAACGAAGGCTCATCCAGTATCAAAAGTTGAGGATCCGACATGAGGCTTCTGCCTATAACCAGCATTTGTTGTTCGCCGCCACTCAAAGTCTGCGCTAAAAGTTTTTCTTTCTTTTTCAAAACTGGGAAAATCTGGTAGACTCTTTCTTTTGATTCCTTAACTTTGCTCTTATCAGCTATTATGTAAGAGCCCAAACGCAAATTTTCCTCCACTGTCATTCTCGGAAAAATTTCCCTGCCCTCTGGAATCAGGTTTATTCCTTTTTTGACAATTTCATACGGCGGCAGCTTCTCTATGCTTTCCCCCTTGAAGCAGATGGTTCCGTTTTTTGGAGGCAATAATCCGATGATGGTTTTCACCAACGTGGTTTTGCCCGCACCGTTCGGACCGATTATGCTCACTATTTCTTTTTCCTTTATTTTGAAGGACACATCCCACAATATTTGAACCAAGCCGTAACCTGCAGAAACATTTTCAACTTCCAACATTTTGTTCCTCACCGAACGAAAATCTCTTGCCCAAATACACTTTAATTACGTCTTGGTCATTGCATACTTCGCCGGGTGTTCCCTCACAAATTTTTTCCCCATGAT
Organism: uncultured Candidatus Bathyarchaeia archaeon; assembly: GCA_964354015.1. Classification (GTDB taxonomy): domain Archaea; phylum Thermoproteota; class Bathyarchaeia; order Bathyarchaeales; family Bathycorpusculaceae; genus JAOZHU01. The sequence goes on along the minus strand of CAYGYB010000084.1, from coordinate 4,325 downwards.
GCAGAACAGTTACGCGGCTACATAAACCCATGATTACTCTCATCACGTGCTCAACCATGAGTACGGTTACGCCCTGTTTATTTATGAGCTTCACCAAGGAAATGGCTTCGTCACACTCTTTCGGAGTTAAACCAGTGAGAAGCTCATCTAAAAGAAGCAGTTTAGGCTTTGTTGCTAAGGCTCTTGCAAGCTGCACGCGCCTCAGCTCCACCACGTTCAAATTCTTCGCGGGAACACTGAACTTTTCTTCTTTTAAGCCTACCAACTCTAGGAGCCCCTTAGCCCTAGCCAGGGGGTATTGCTCTGCTTGGCCCTTTTTTTGGGCGAAAAGCACGCTTATGAGCACATTTTCAATTGTAGTCATATCTGGAAACGACTGCACGGTTTGAGAAGTTTTAGTTATCCCCTTCGTGCAGATTGCGTATGGGGGGAGTTTTGAAATGTCCTCGTTCATGAACAAAACTTTGCCCGAGTCGGGCTTGTAAACGCCGCTGATAACGTTCAGAAGCGTTGATTTCCCCGAGCCGTTAGGTCCAACAAGGCCGGCAATCTCGTTTTCGTGGACTGTTAAGTCCACTTTTTTCAATGCTTGAAGTCCTCCGAATTCCTTTGAGATTTCTATGCACTCCAGCACTTTCGCGGTCTCCGATGTTGGAGAGGAAATGTTAGGGAATGTGAAGATATAAATATTGTTTTACGTACATTCGAGTACGTTTTTGATAAGTGCATTTATATTTCTCTGTTTGGCATGCTACCTAAACCTGTTCCAATAAATGCTCAATTTCGGAACTCATAATTTCCCTCTTTTTTTGAGGAAACAAAAAATATTAATCGACGGTGAACAATAATATAAGGTAGGTGAGTGAGTACGTCTGGAACAGATGTATTGAACTTTTTTGGTAAGGTGGTGCTGGTTTTAGGCGTAACGGTTCTAATCCCTGCGTTTTTCGGCGCATTGATTCTGCTCCTTGATACTCACGGAGCTGGCTTTTGGGAAGTAACACCTATGGTACAATATATTCCATTCTTTGCCTGGGGTACGCTGCTTACAAGTATTGGCTACCTTCTGTTGTCGCTGGCATACTATTATGATCGTACGCCTGCGCACGTTTAGCGCATGAGCAGAAACGTTGATGGAACAATTGTTCAAACTAATCCGCTAAAACGTACATTCGCATACGTTTAAATATTGTTTGAATCTACTTGGTTTTGGTGACGCATGTGCCTGTACAGCAAGTTAGCGTCTTTTTGGATAATAGGCCGGGCTCTTTGTCTGAAGTGATGGGTCATCTTGACAGGAGCCACATTAGAATTTTCGCCTTGTCAATTGCAGACGCTGGCGAATATGGGTTGGTTAGGATGGTGACTGAAGACCCTGAAAGAGCCACAAAGATTCTGGAAGATGCCGAGTTTAATCTTGCTAAATCAAAGAAGAACAGTGAAGTAACGGCTATTTTGATAACTGAAAAAGATAAGATGTCCAAGATAACGAAGATTCTGGGCGAAAGCGGCTTGAACATTGAATACGCCTATTCATCTGCTGTGCATACAGATGGCAAATTTGCCTTAGTACTAAGGGTTAACGATTTAGACAAGGCTGAAAAAACACTGAAGGAAAACAACATAGCGACATTCTCTCTTGCCGAAATGAAACAACATTTTCAATAATTCTCATGATAACTTGCTCGTTAAATGGTAAATGGTTTTAGAGCGAAGCACTTACGCTGCTAACAACTCTTTTAGCTGCTGCACAAATACAGCTCTGCTTTCCTCAATAACGCTTTCTTTCGCTTTCTCCACACCCAATTTATTGACAACATCTTTGACTGCATCAACATTTATCTTTAAACCTGTCCCCTTTGACAAGCCATCCAGCACCATCGCAAGTTCAGCACGCTCTTTTCCAACTTCTTCATCCTCAACCACCGTGCCCAGTATAATGTCATTCAAAGTATAATACGCCAGAATCACTTTTTTTGCGTCATCGTGGTTTGGATGGATTTGCGCAGAGGACTCGCCCTGTGAAGTTAAGCCGTTGAAATATTCAAACAATACCCTTAAAATGCCATATGCCTCTTTCGAAATTTCTTCTGGCAGGTGCTCCTTTATCGCTGACGAAAGCTTGGCAAAATCCAAATTCACTACGCCCTTTTGGTCTGCGAAGCGCCTAACGTTTTCTTTGGAACAGTTTAAGCGACTCTCCACACGATTCCAGTCAACCCGCCCATGTAAGCTCCTGATAATATCGAATAATGAATCCGTAATCTTCAGGGCATTACTGAGTGCTTGCGCGAGCTCGTTCGGTTTTTGTTTCGCTGCTTCTTCTTTGGCTTCCAACGTTTTTCTTTGTGCATCCAAAGCCTCAGTTATTTTTGCGTGTATTGTTTCTGCAAGTTCTGCTTTTTCTATGACGAATCTGTCGGTTACTCCTTTCCACGTAACGCTTAATTCGTTTCCAACTCGTTCCATACTTTCTATGTCGGCGATTTGTATTTCTTTGGCAATCTGTTTCTGTTTTTTAAGGCGTCCCTTCTCTACGTGAAACTTTATTGTGTTGCCAACAAGTTCTAACGTGCCATTACCAACGTTTCTCAAACGGGCTTTCGCGGTAAACCCTGCAGAAACTACTTGTGGCGATTTTTGTTTTCTAAGTTTCACTTTTATGCTCTCCTCGTAAGCAATAAGGATACATCGTCAAAAGAGAACTCGCTGAACCTTTGACTATAGAACAACCTGAGATACTCTGCTGCGTACTTAGATTCAAACGGAAGGTCTTGGGCAGCTATGCACTTCTTCTGCTTAAACAAATCTTCAATAGCCATTGCAGCTATCGGATAGTTTAGCAAAAGCTCTTTCTTCTCAGCGTATTTAACTATCGTCTCCACACACTCGTCTATGTCAAATAAGGCTTTAGGCAGATTTTCCAGCACCTGATTCAGCGCATACTTTTCTGAGTCACAGATTATCTCCATCGCGGTTGCCATTCGTTTTCTTAAAGTAACGTTTCTCTCCCACAAATAATCCTTTGTGGGCAGCAAACTTTCGATTGCCGCCTCAGTACCTTCTATCTCTGCGTAAAGAATCGAAAGTACCTCGCGGGCAATGCTCAACGACGATTGAAGGATATCTCTTATAGTGATAACGCTCATGATGCCGACTGGTTTTTCAATGCGAAGTTTGATGTCTTCAGCTCGTTTCGCATAATCCATGAGTTTCGGAAGGCCATCACCTAAAACTGGTAACAATCTGTCACTTTGAATGCTTAAATTAGCTATAGGCGCTAAAGAACTCTGAAGAGCCTCCACTGACTGGGCAATCTTGGCGCCGTATTGTTTCCGCCAATTATTAAGCGCAGTGAAAAGCGCATCCATAGCGCTCCAAGGAGCTGCTTCATCGAGTTTTTGCTTTGCAAAGGCTACTGTTTGGCTTTTTTCAGGAAGGCTTGCATCGTATAAAGACCGTAGGGTCTCATAAATTTGCTCGGAGACTTGAATGACCTCACTGGCAAGAAGGCGACCTCCATCTAAAACTTCTTTTGCGCGGTCTATCCTCAGTTCTATAGGCAGGTCTTTTTGAAAATCTGTTTTCGCAGTGGCTTTAACTTCCAATCCCATGTCCCCGAATTTTCCCAGCCATGTCGAGTACTCGCAGTTAATGTACACTTGATACTCTCCTAAGGTAACGCTTAGTTCGGAAATTAAGGCGTCAATCTCGTTGTTCAAGCCTGGATCAAGCTCATTGAATTTTTTATCTAATTCTGATGTGTTATAGGACTTCTCCGAAGTCTTGCTGAGGGTGTCATTGAGTTTGTCCTTGATTACAAGCATTTTTGCTTCAGTAGGACCGACGGCGGCAGCAACAGGAAGAGTTGTCTTGGCTTTATTTAATAGCGCTTCGAAATTTTGCAGCTTAGTCATGAGCTCCCGTGCTTTTTCCAGAATCATCTCAAGTGTTGCGTTCTTTTTCGGCGAAAACTCCACGAAGGCAGTAGGCAACGTGAATAAAGCAGCGGCTACCATGGCTATTACGATCTGTACTGTGTTAATGTCAGCCCTGAATGCTAAAGGACTTTGAAGAGCGCTTAAAAGAATAAAGAATAATGCGGTAGCGCCTGCCGCTAGGAATGATGGTAAAAATCTCTCCATTTCTGACAAACCACCCTTTACGATAAAACGCGCAATAAGAGCCACAGCAAAAATAGCGCCGATTACTATTGCCATAAAAAGAGCTATGCCTGGCATCGAATCGAGATATTGGTTTAGCACTGTGCTCAAGTTGAGCCTGTCGGTATTAGAGGGTGCCGTAACCTGATCAACTATGGCGTA
>CAYGYB010000083.1:0-6274 GCA_964354015.1 uncultured Candidatus Bathyarchaeia archaeon | reverse complement strand
GGCTTGCGGGTGGCGTTGAACATGAATATTTTTTTGTTGTAGCGTCCTTGGAATTTTCTTGCTGCGTCTAAGCGGTTGCTTATGATGTAGCTTAATGCGCCAGCGTTAACGAGCCTTGCTATTGCCTGTTCGACTTTGCGAAAGTTTTCTGAACCGTAGACGACGAAGTCTATGTCTGATTCAGGCGCGTGCATGTTTAATGCGATGGAGCCGTGGACGCCAAAGTCTGCCGTGCCCACGCCTGACGCCTCTGATACCAAGCGGATGAGGTCTAGTGCCATTTTCTGCAGCGTGTCAGGCTGCTTTAGCTTTGCCAAGGCGGTTAAGCAGTCTTTGGGAACGTAAATTCGTTCGATTGACTTTAATGGCGCGGTTATGAGTTCCTTGTTTCGCAGATAACAGTAGTAAACGTAATCAGGAAAATTTTGTCTAAACGTTGCAATGAAGGATTTGTAGTTTTGTGCAGTGTAAAGTTTTTCTGCCCTGAAAAGTTTGGTTTCGCCGTATTTCCAAGTGCGCTCCAGCATCTCAACGTGGAAAAGCTCCTTGAACTCAGCTGGAATATACTTTAGGAATGCGAAAACGCGGTCATCTGGGTGCTCGTAGCCGAAGGTGTTGAAGATGAAGCCTTCGTTGGTTACGAAGGTGTCTCCGTCAGCGGGAACCCAGTTAGTAGTTGAAGCCGTTTCAACGCACCGCGAAATAGATTAAAGCTGAAGCCTAAAAAAGCTATTGCAGCCTGCTTCCTGAAATTGACGTCAGGTGCGGTGTTCATTAAATTTTTTGTACATATCTCTTGACACATAAAAAGAGCAAGTTAGTCAAGAAACCTTGACCAAGACTTAGTCAAGAAACCTTTACAAAAATCCTTTTATCCAAAAAAGCGGTCAATCTAGTCAGGGATGCAGTATGAAGAAAGCATTTTCGAGCGCATTTTTGACGGCAATAGTTATCAGTGGCTTAATTTTAGTCGGTATGATACATTTCGGTTCGGCGCAGGACGGTTTGGTAGTCAACATAACTTCTGATACAACCTGGGCGAAGGAAAATAGCCCAATCGTTTTTTCAGGACCCGTCGTGGTTAGCACAGGCGTAACTTTAACAATTAATGCTGGAGTTACAGTGAATCTTAATGGATATCCCTTATTTGTCAATGGTACGTTGCGAGCAATTGGCACTACCTCGGATAATATTCGTATCTTTGGTGGAGACATCAGTTATGGCGACAGCAGTCAAGTTGGTGTTAACTCTATTTTCGAGAATGCTGTTTTAAACTCAACAATAAAAAGCAGCAAACCGCTTACGTTGAATAACAACACAATTTATGCAGGAGACAAAGAAACTACTGTCGGAGACACATCAGCACTTAACTATAACTTCATTTTAGGCAATATTAAAGCAGGCAGTTCAACGACGATTTCGAACAACAACATTAATGGCAGCATTTCTGCAGGCGACTTCTGCACAATTTTCAACAACACGGTCTTTGGAGATACTTCTACAGGAACTCACGCCACAGTTTCATACAACACCATGAGAGCCAGTAAACTTTCTACAAATCCATCGACCGCCCTAACCGTCAGTAATTCATCAGAAATCGCGAATAACACTATCACTGGCGGAGTCAGCGCAACTTCTTCCACAATTTCAAACAACATCATTTCAGGCGGTTTCCCTTACACAGATTGGAGCATGATGAGGGTAACAGATTCCACATCCGCCGTCGAAGTTTACGGCAACTCCTCAATAATGTCAAACACCATCTCCAGTACACAAGGGTATGGAATATTGATTAGGACAGGGTACACGTACATTTCAGGCAACGCCGTTAGTAGATCTATCAGAATTGCCGGCGACGCACTAATAGAGGGCAATCTTATTACCAATAGTGGAACTGGAATACAGGTTGGCGAAATTTACGTCCCTGCCTTTTACGAAGTTGATTATGGCCATGGCAACTCGATAATTCGAAATAATCTAATCACCGGAAATTCTATCGGCATTGGCAGCTCATATGCAGGAGGCTCAGCAACGATTGAGCAGAATTTAATCTCCAACAACACAAACGGAATCTATGCTAGTTCAGAAATGACGATCCTTAACAACACTATTACCAATAGTTCGATAGCGATTCAGTTGCAAGTTTCATCAGTCACGATAACTTACAACAACATCATAAACTACACCCAAAACAGCTTATATCTGTCGTCAGTCCCGACAGACGTGAACGCAGCATACAATTGGTGGGGAACAGCTGATACTCAAGCAATCGGCTTAACAATTCATGACTCCAAGTATGACTTTAACTTGGGCACCGTCAATGTTACGCCCTTCCTGACTGAGCAAAACCCTGCAGTTCCAGAGTTCACTCCAACAATACATCTGGCGCTGTTGATTGCAGCAACGCTTGCGGTGTCAGTTGGGCTTAAGAGAAGAGCACGGATTTTATCCAAGGAGGGATAGTTGGTTAAGAGCAGAGCTCACACTGTTTCTTCCGAAAAGCCTCCACTTAATCAACCAGAAATGCACTCTGCAGGCAGCAAGAGATTTAGAAAGAAACTCTATGCCGTTGCAAAGATAATTATGATTGCAGTTATCGCTGTAGCGCTTCTGATTCCCCAAGGCGCAGCCACGATACCTCTCAACGTAGAGTATGAAATAGGAGAAAAAATGGTATATTTTATTACACAAGCGGATATATTCAAGACGGACACAAAGAGTTCTAATTTGACAGATATCGTAGAAGTTATAGATTTCGACGGCGAAACCTACACTCTAAACCACACCATTCCCTCAGACACTGACGCGCAGTCCATTAGAGTATCATTTATTGAAAAAGTGAATAAAACTGGATACTCTGCCTACTTTTCCGTCGAAGGAAACGTGCTTCCATTCGACACCCCTAACAGCGACATACTTACGGGATTAGTGGATCGCCCAGAGGTTAAAGTGGGCGAGAGCTGGCAAATCCCAATTAGCTCAGCCAACCCAAACATAATCACGACTGGAACAATGACAATCACTTTTGCAGGCATCCAAAACATCACCGTACCTGCAGGCACATACCAAGTTTTCAGAGTAGACACATCAAGCAGCAACGTAACAACCACCTTTAAACATCAATCAGGAACCAACTGGAGCATGAACACCATCATCAGCATGAACAGTCAAACGTACATAGAATACGGAACAGGACGCCAAATCGCATCCACCACAGAAAGCATAGTTCGCATGGGAGCAAGTACGCGAAACTACACCCGTGCAGTCAACACAATACTCGTACAACACATAAAACCATAACAAGCAATAAACGCCAACACAACATGCTTACCCTATCATAACCAAGCAGCAGCTCCGCTTTGATTTCCAGCCTATTTATAGTTTAAATAAGGGGGCTATAGAAAAAAATCACACTAGAGAACAGCAGCCTTTAAGCCGTAATTCTTAAATGCCAATGCCGCATCAAGAGTACAAAGGGTTACCTTTGAGTGTAAAATTACATCCCTATGTAGTATTTCTTCCAACCGAAGAAAAAAACAAAATCCTAAGCGCCATCTTCGGCTCAAAAGCAGCCGTTGACCTCCTAAAGTTCTCGCTGAAACAAGGCATAGCAAAAAACATTTACCAGCAAGACCTCTGCCGAAAACTTAACTACTCAAACAAAACCATCATCGAAAACCTGAAAACCCTAACAAAACTCGGCGTTTTAAACGAGGACATGGAGAAAAACGAACGCGAAGGACGCATAATCTGGGTCAAAGCCTACCAGCTCACAGATGCAGGCAAATGGTTCGCCCTACTGCTTGCAGAAGAGAAGGAGCTTACGGAAAAGGAGAAAGCCGAAATCCTCCAAAGCTTATTCAGAACTTACGTAAAAATGGTTAAAGGCTTATCCGAAGAACTCGGCATAAACAAACAAACCCTCACAGAAATCTTCAAACAAGAAATCAAATAAAACTCACTGCATTGTTGGGTTGTGGGGTTTGGAGACTTATTTTAGGGGGAGAAAGGGAGAGCGTGCAAAAAGGAGATTTGCTTCTCCAAACCATTCCACCCAACCTTTACTAGTTTTCTCCCGTTTTTTCCTCCTTTTTACAGCGCCTTGAAAGCTTCAAACCAACGACTGTACATAGTAAGCATATCCAGCGAAACGCTCGGTTTCCGATCTTCCAGTATTTGCCTAAAATCACTCATCGTCAAAAACCGCGGCTTAGCTTCCTTGTCCGCAGCTTGACCAGACTCAAAGAATTCGCCTATAAGGCTCAACTGTGCTGCTTGACACACATCACGAATGTCGCTTCCTGAGAAACCTTCAGAAAGCCTAGCCAACTCATGCAAATCCACATCACGATCAATTTGAAGATTACCAGTGTAAAGCTTAAGCATCATCAAACGCGTGTGATGATCAGGAAGAGGAACAAGAATCCGCTTTTGGAACCTGCGTATGAAAGCCCAATCCAAATCCCACGGCTTATTCGTAGCTCCAATAACGTAAACATGAAGATTCTTACCCTTATCAACTATGCCGTCCATTTCCTTCAAGAACTGATTGCGAACACGAATTTCCCCGCCAACCTCATTCTGATGCTGCCCCATCAAAGAATCCAACTCATCCACAAACACAATAGCAGGCTTACCCTCAGTCGAAGACTTCCGCGCTGAACCGAAAAGCTTAGCAACATTCTGCTCCGCTTCACCCAACCACTTAGACATAATCGACGCAGCATCTATAGAATAGAAATTCGCATCTATCTCCGTGGCAACCGCAGCCGCAAGCAAAGTTTTTCCGCATCCAGGCGGACCAAACAAGAGTATACCTCTTGGCCAACCCAACGGAAACAAGTCAGGACGCTGAACAGGATAAACAATAGCTTCTTTAACCGCTTTCTTAGCAGTATCCAGTCCTACAACTTCAGCCCAGCTAACCTCAGGTTTCTCAGTAACCACAAGCTCAGCAGCTGGTTTTCCACCGCCTTCCCCCGTTTTTTCGCCGCCTTCTCCACCATTATCCGACTCCATCCGCATCTCAGCAAGAGAAACTGCACCTTGCAACGCTTTTATTCGCTCTTGGTAAGCAATTGCCCTTTGCACATAAACCTTGTTCAACCCGTACTCGGGATAAAGCTGCACAAGCTGCAGGAGACTCTCAATCGCCTTCTGATACAGAGTTATCGCTCTGCCTTTTGCGCCTTGCCTATCCAAGCGCACGGCATCCAACGCGTAAGCTGTTGCCGCTTTTTCAAGCTCCTGTGAAGCACTCATTACTTTTACACCATTTTTATTCAGGCGATTTTAACTCGATTTTTATTTTTCCCTTGGTGCCCAAGTTTTCAAGGGCTCTCTCAATTTCCTCATTCGAAGTTTTCAAGTCACTGGAACAACGTCTTAAATCTATTTCACCGTTGCTTTTCCTCACGTACTCCAGAAGCATATCCTCAATAGAGGGCTTTTCAACCATCAAGGAAATTTCTTTAATTTCAGATTTTTTATAAGAAAACAGGGTCTGAGAAGGATCGTTACTAATCTCATTAACGGCTTTGCGCCCAACCACCTGTGAACTTGTCGCTGACAAAGCAACAAGCTCTCTAAGCGCAGTTTTCTCTGCTGACGCTGGAGAAGTTGCAGGCGGTTCAGGAAGAGTATCAGCCAGCTTCTGCTCAAGGAAACTGGAAACTTCTTTCAGTATTTCTTCACCGCCAATCGTCTTCGTGTTTACAGGTATCACTGACTCGTCAGTCGTAATCTTGGTTGCATGAAGCGTTTCGCTTATAGTAGCGTTAACATTGTTCAATTCATTTGATACGTCAGGCAGAACATGAAACAGATCCTGTGAAACATTCTGGAGAAGCTTCAAAGCAGGCTTAAGGTCAACAACTATTTCACTCAGTTCTCTTATTGTCTCAAGTCTAAGAACAACACGCTCAATCGCTAATTGCACACTGTAAAGAAACTTTATCAGCTTTCTAATCTCAGCAAGCTCATTAGCGCATATCGCGGCTTTTTCCTTGTTGTTCCGCTTCAAAGCACCCATGCAAGACTCAAACAGTATCTTATCTCGCTCTTTAAGCCTAAAACTCGCCTGTTCCAGCTTGTTCTGCTGCACTCTAAGCGTAAGTATCGATCTTGCGGCGACTTCCCGTATGGGTGGAGGGTTGGAATTAAGCAGACCTTTGATGTTTTTTCCCTCCGCCCGCTAGTTGCCTGCCTTTTTAGGCTATATTCCGGCCTTTCCGACTTCTTTCACGTAGACTACTACAGGGGGTTCTGGGAGTTC
>CAYGYB010000082.1:0-6327 GCA_964354015.1 uncultured Candidatus Bathyarchaeia archaeon | reverse complement strand
ATTGGGGACTCTACGACACAGTAACGCCAGTATTTGATAATCCGCTGTTGCCGGCTGAGGACATTTTGAAGTTGAGGAAAGAGTTCTTTGACAGCTTTTACTCGCCGAAATATGTTCTCAGGCACTTGTTTAAGGGCAATTTTTACAGTCGAATAATGGCGAGAACCGCGTTGAACCATATTATTTGGCGAGTCAAGTCTCATTTCTAAACGCAGGCAAAGTGCGAAATTCAGGTTGCTTCTTAGAAATTGCTCAGAATGAGGCATGTTACCAAAAGTATTTCAGAAAGATAAGAAACCTAGATTTGCGTGACAAGAGTTAACGGTAATAGAACATGCGTGTATGCCTCATTAATCCACCGCGCATTCAACCGAAAGTATGGGGAAAACCAAGCGTTTACCAACCCATGGATTTAGCGTATGTCGCAGCGGTGCTTGAAAAACAGCATAAAGTGCAGGTTATAGATGTGCCAAATGAGGGCTGGGACAACCTTGAAGAAATTGACGGCGCAAAGTACCGCCAAGGATTAAACAACGAAGAAATAATTGCGAGAATCAAGAGCTTTGCGCCTGATGTCGTGGTGATTACGGTTCCATTTTCTGGCTGGTCAAGTGCAGCTTTTGATGTGGCTGCCATAGTGAAGAAAGTGGACAAGGACATAGCAGTTGTGCTGATCGGGCTGCATCCCTCCGCAAGACCAGCAGAGTGCCTTAAGCAGCCGAACGTGGACTTTGTGGTAATCGGCGAACCCGAAGAGACAGTACTGGAGTTAGCAAGTGTGCTGGAGCAAGGCAGGAAAAATGAACTGAAGAAAGTGAAAGGAATCGGCTTTGTTGAAAACGGCGAAACAATAATCACTGCGCCTAGGCCGTTTATTCAAGATTTGGATTCTCTGCCTTTTCCCGCTAGGCACCTGTTGCCGATGAAACAGTTTTTTGAGGCAGCGAAAAAGATACCGATTAGCGGCAACTTGCGCAAACCGTCAGTTAGAATGCTTACCAGCAGAGGTTGCCCTTACGGCTGCATCTTCTGTTCCAACCACATTGTCATGGGGAGACAATGGCGTGCGAGAAGCGCTGAAAACGTGGTTGCGGAAATCGAACATATAATCGCCACCTACGGCGTCAGACAAATCGATTTCCTCGATGACAATATCGCGTTTGACAGAAAACGGTTGGAAACCATCTGCGACTTAATAGTTGAGAAAGGCTTGAACATTGAATGGTGCACGCCAAACGGTGTTAGAGCCGATAGCCTCGATAGTGAGCTTTTAGCGAAAATGCGGAAAGCAGGCTGCGTAAGCATACTAATTGCTCCTGAATCAGGTGTTCAACGGGTTGTTGACCAAATTATCAAGAAGAAGCAAGATTTGAGGAAAGTTGAAGAGGTCGTGGTTGCAGCAAGGAAACTCGGGATTAAAGTGGGCTGTTTTTTCATAATAGGCATGATAGGTGAAACAAAAGACGACATCAAAGCAACCATAAAATACGCTTACAAACTGAGAAAACTCGGCGCAGACCACTTCTACTTCAGCTACGCTACGCCGTTGTATGGAACTGAACTTTACAAGCAAGCCAAACAGGGCGGCTTCCTGAAATCAACATTCAGCGACGAAGCGTTGTCTGAGGTTAAACCGCTTATTGAAACTCCCGAGTTCACATGCGACGATTTGCTTATGCTGTCTGCGGAAGCTAACTTGGTGAATACAACTTTCACTCGTAGCAAACTTGCAAAAGCCATACGTGACCCAAAGAGAGCGATAAAAATCCTGTTTGAAAGAAAAAAATGAACTATCATTCACAATTTGCCACATAAAGCGACACCGCGAAATCTTGGCTGCTGACCGTAATTGATATAAACAGATTTTCCACCTATAGCAGAAATGTAACGGTCTCCAAGGGTGATTTGCGTCTTAGCCGTATTAATTGCTGTTTGCATTCTCGTTCTGGCAGTGATTATAGATTTGCTTTTTGGAGACCCCTCGCCATGGAAACCTTGGAAAAAACGGTACAACCTGCATCCAACAGTCTGGATGGGCATGCTAACCAAAAAATTAGAGCCTCATTTCAAGAACTCTAATCCGAAAATTGAAAAGTTAAACGGCGTTTTCTTGGCGCTGATAGTGATAGCCGCAATTACCGTGCCAGTCTTTCTTGGCGTATGGTTTACCTTTATCCTGCTTGGTTACACTTGGCTCGGAATCGTTGTTTATGTTCTAGTTGCCGCCGTAATCTTGAAGTTGACTATCTGCATAAAACTTGAAACCGACGGCAGCATCGCCGTGGCAAAAGCAATAGCAGAAGGAGATTTAACAGAAGCCAAAAAGTACGCCCATTTCTCCCGAAGAGACCCAAGTAACTTGACTGGCGCGCAAATAGCCTCGGCAGTAATCGAATCCATGGCTGAAAACCTAACTGATTTCAAACTGTCACCCATCTTGTACTACGCTTCTTTCGGCGTTCCAGGCGCCGTTGCGTTTCGAGCTGTTAACACGCTTGACGGCATGGTAGGCTTCAAAGACCCAGAGCACATCAACACAGGATGGTTTTCTGCAACCCTTGACACCATAGTCAACTACATTCCAGCGCGGCTAACAACAATACTAATAATCGCGGCTGCAGCCATTTTAGGAGAAGATTACAAAAGCGGCTGGGCAATTGCCCGTCGAGATCACGCTAAAGTTCCCAGTAGAAATCATGGGTGGCAAATGGCAGCCATAGCAGGAGCACTTCATGTGCAATTAGAAAAACCCGGCAAATACATTGTTGGCGATCCAATTGAAGAGTTAACTCCGAACAAAATAATACGTGCATTGAAAATTCGTGATGTATCAATAGTTTTGTGCGTGCTTTTGGCGCTGCCAATATTCTTGCTGATAGGGTTTTACTTGCCGCTTCTCTGGGGAATCCCAATTTAACAGTCTCGCACAATTTTTTGAGCTACACAGAAGGGCGCATTTTTCGAAACCTTTAAACATTCGGTTTTATGTATTTGCGCAAGATAGGCGTTAGGTGGGAAAGCAATGAAGCCTCATGTAGTTCTTGTGAATCCACCTTACCGAACTAAACCTCACCAGCATCCGCCTTTTCCACCATTAGGCTTGGGGTATTTGGCTGCTGTTTTAGAAAAAAATCAGTACAAAGTGGAAGTAATAGATTGCCAAGCATCCAACCTCTCGTATGAAGAGTTTAAACGCGAACTTAGTAAGCGGCAACCCACCATAGTTGGAGTAACATCAACCACTCGCTTGTACAAGTCTGCGTTAGAAATCATAAAAATAGCGAAAGAAGTGCACCCGAACTGCTTAACGCTTATTGGCGGTCCACACGTTACGTTTTGGGATGAAAATGCGCTGAAAGAGTGCCCGCAGCTTGATGTTGTTGTGAGGAAAGAAGGAGAAAACACGCTGCTAGAGATAGTGCAGAGGCTGGACTCAGGGAAAAGCTACTATGATGTCATTGGCACAACTTGCAGGAAAGGAAAAGAAATCATACGGAACCCAGATAGACCGTACATAGAGAATTTGGATGAGCTTCCTTTTCCAGCGCGTCACCTGTGGGATTTGGAGAGCATCAGGAAGGTTGAGGACATATTTTATTTAACGACAAGCCGTGGCTGCGTTTACTGGTGTGAATTCTGCGCGGCTGTCAGAATGTTCGGGCGAAAATACCGCATGAGAAGCGTGAAAAACGTGGTTGATGAGCTAGAGTTTCTTTACAAAACTTACGGCGCCACAGTGTTCACGTTTTGCGATGATGCATTCACGGTTGATCAAACTAGAACTGAAGAGTTATGCAGTGAAATTATCAAGCGAGGCTTAAAGATTAAGTGGAACTGCGGAACCCGCGTTGACATGATTACGAAAGAGCTTTTGCTTAAAATGAAGAATGCGGGCTGCGTCTCCGTGTGGTTCGGTGTTGAGTCAGGCGCGCAGCAGGTTTTGGATGAAATGAAAAAGGGAATTTCTCCTGAACAAACGATAAGAGCAATTAAGTGTGTAAGGGAGCTTGGGCTGAAGCCAGTTCCAAACGTGCTGCTTGGTTTTCCAGGCGAGACAAAGGAGACGGCTTGGAAGACGATAAAGTTCGCTGAGAAAGTAAGCCCTGACGAAATCGCATTTTATAATATAGCTACGCCTTACCCTGGAACACCCATGTACGATCGCGTTATCAAAAATGGTTGGCTGAGAGTAACTGACTTTGACTTATATGATGCAACTACGCCTATTTTTGAAACACCGACGCTAAGCCTGAAAGAACTGGAGGGGCTCTACGAGAAGGCTTTTCAAAGTTTCTATCTTCGCCCCACCTATGTTCTCCGCATGTTCATCAAGAGAGGCAGATACGGTTTTACAGCATCCCGCATAGCATTCTCATATCTCCGTAAAGCCATTAAATCCAAGTTTAAATCAAAATGATGCGCACAAGCATACAACATGCTTGGCTATAGAGAATACGCTAAAGACAAAGTAGAGTTGAATTGTTTTTTATAGTGTAAAAAAAGGAAGGGTGAATTTTTAGGAGTGCCCGCCAGGAGAAAGCCCGTACCAAGTGAACACTTTAGCAATGATTGGCGCTATTATTCCAAGGAGTACTAGCGGTACCAGTACTTGGTAGAACGCTGTGAACGGGTCGGCTTGTGCCATCCACGATGCGAATGCAACGGTCATGTTGAGAATGAACTGCATTACTCCAACGGTTATTGCAGCGGTTATACCTGCGCCTAACATTCGTTTGAAACTGTAGGATTTGTTGTTTAACGCCCCTGCGATGTAGCCTATCAGAATTCCACCGACGATGTAGCCCCCGATAAAGCTTGGATCAGCATACAGGTTATACGCATACTCTACGCCAAAGTTCTGGATTGAGTACATAATGTTGTAGCCAGCACTTGCAAGGTAGTACAAGGTACCCATTATGAAGCCTGTAGCGCCGCCTGCCCATTTGTTCCAAATCAAGCCGATGAGAAGTGGAACGGCAAAACAGACCATTAAAGCAAAGCCGTGTGTAAATATTACTGTAAGAAACGCGTATGGTGAGCCAGCAGCTCCCGTAGCCATGTCCGCTGGTGGAAAAGCAGCGTCTAAAGCATTTTTGATTACAGTGGGGAACAACAATATCAGTATTGCGACGAGGACTGGTATCACTAGTCCGTAGAGTATGTCTTTTAGCTTAAATTTCTCTGTTTCTGTCAATTTCCATCCCTTTTTCTCTATTACGTTGGGGCGGGTTAATAAGTTTAATCCCTACAACTTGAATATGACTCGCTTTGACAACAGACACTGGGTTAGACGAGAAGCCGCGGCAAATCAGCTTTTTCAATGAGCATCATTTTTCAACCAGAAAAGCTGGGAAAACGGGCATTCTTATATGTTGCATAATACAAAAATAGAGGCAACTCAACAGAAACAGCGTAATTTGGGTGTATGAAATGTCTAATGTGGTTGTTTCTTTGTCTGGAGGAAAAGACTCGACGTACGCATTGTACACGGCGTTAAAAGAAGGACTGAACGTAAGTCATTTGCTGTTCATAAACACTGGAAGCAAAGCGCATTTGGTAAACAGGTGGATGCTGAAACTTGTGTCCGAAGCTGTGGAGATACCAGCGGTGACGGTTAGCAAAGAGTTGCCCGCGATACGGAAAGTCCTTAGAAAATTGAAGGCAGACATACTTGTTTCAGGAGTTATGACCACATCTGAGCATATGGATTGGTACCAAGAAGTATGCAGCCCGATTCAAGTTAAGCATTATGCGCCGCTCTGGGGAAAAAACCCCTTAACAGCTCTTGACGAAATGAAGCAGTTAGGGTTTCGCATGTTAGTTATTGAAGTGAATACTTCTATAGGTTCCAGCGAGAACTGGCTGGGAAAAGAAATAGATGACCACATGCTTAGCGAACTAAAGCAACTGGAAAGCAAACAAAAGATTAACCCCATCGGCGAATGGGGCGAATACCACACGTTGGTTCTCGATTGCCCCATCTACAAGAAAAGAATAAACATCCTCAAATCAGAAATTAAATGGGAGAAATCAAAAGGTTACGTGGCAATTAAGAAGGCAAACCTGCAACCGAAAACCGCGAAAACCTGAACATGCGCCTATGTGCCATTTAATCTAAGAAGACAATTTTTGATAAACCACTCTTCCGCCAACGATAGTCATCTCCACAGCGATATTTCTAATTTTGTTCGGCGGAACTCCCTGCGGGTCGTTGGAAAGCACGGTAAAGTCAGCTAATTTGCCCACCTCAATCGACCCCTTAAGTTCTTCCTCAAAAGACGCGTATGCAGCGTTAACCGTGTACATGCGCAAAGCTTCAGCAACTGT
>CAYGYB010000081.1:0-6355 GCA_964354015.1 uncultured Candidatus Bathyarchaeia archaeon | reverse complement strand
ACGTTGAAGAAGCCGTGTTCATGGCTGACAGAATAATAGTGATGTCTCCACGACCTGGAAAAGTTGTCGGAGAAATTAAAGTTAACATTCCACGCCCGCGTTCTCAATACCTGAGGGCTAAAGAATACTTTGATTACGTAGACGAGACGGTAAATTTACTTGAGAAGGGGAAAACCACCCTAAAAGACAATAGCCCGCTTTCTGCCACAGCGAAACGTACAAGCAAAGTTTAATTTCCGCTTATTATTAATTCAGAATTAGAATATTTCAGCAAAATCCATTAAAACTATAAGGTTGTAACAAGCTATTCTTTCTGGAAAAAAGGGGCGATTTTACCTGACTGAAGAAGAAACGAAAAACATTAGCGGCTTCACTTGCCCGAATGCCGCCTGCAGGAAAGCCTTCACAAGACCCCTTAAAACTTTAAATCTCCAGCGTAGCCCCGACGAGTTATACGATGCGTGCCCGTACTGTTTAACCGAAGTAACAACTGAAGACAAACAGACTGCGGCGCCTGCCCGTGAAAAGGCATCGTCATGCACCCATTATCTTGGGTATCTTTGCGAGCGGTCGACGAAAGAGAGCATTCCTGATGAGTGCATTATGTGTAAAGACCTGACCACTTGCATGCTGAAGAACATGAAAAGGTAAGCAGGTCTTTTCCTGTTGCATATGTCTTCTTTCATTTGGTGATGTCTTCTGAAGCAAATTGCCCGTGGGTTTTCAAATGGCAGCGTCCACTTGATTTAGTAATTAATCTAATTAATAAGTAATTAAAAAAAAACAAGCTAGGAGATTGTTGCCTGCTGGGTTACGTAGAACTGGGGTTTAGCTTTTTCTTTTCTTTTCAGGCTTTTTCTCTTCTGCGCTGGTTTCGGGTGCTGCTTCCTCTGGTTTCGGTTCTTCCTTTTTCTCTTCGATTTCCGTGGTTATTTCCTCTATGGGTTTCGGCGGCGGTGTAGTAGCCATTGTCCAGCCAATCCATGCGCCTATAGCTAGTATTGCGACAAACGCTACAAGCACTGGCACAGCAATTAGCCAGAATTGATCGAATGTGTAATTTATCCCGATCCACGAAAGCCAATTTGGAACGAATAGTGTTAGCACGTAGAATACTGCAACCAGCACGCATACGAGGCAGATTACCCCACCTATTGCTTGATCTTTACTTGCCATTTATTAATTCACCACTTATAGCCATGTTTATTATCTTAGCCAATTTAAAGTTTACCATAGAAGTCGGCGTGCGCGGGTTACGTGGTGCCCATTTCCCATGTTGAAAGGTACTTTTGCTGCTCAGGCGTGAGCTTGTCAATCTTTATGCCCATTGCGGTGAGTTTTAGTTCAGCGACTGTTTCATCGATTTCTCGCGGGACAGTGTAAACTTTCGGGGGCATCTTCGCGGTTTTAGCTATGTGCTCTGCGCATAAGGCTTGGTTTGCGAAGGACATGTCCATCACTTCAGACGGGTGGCCTTCTGCTGCTGCCAAGTTTACGAGTCTGCCTTCGGCTAAAAGGTAAAGTTTTCTGCCGTCTTTTAGCGTGTACTCTTCTAGGTTGGGTCTCATTGTTCTCTTCGCTGTTGAGAGCGCTTCTAAATCTTTCAGGCTTACTTCGACGTTGAAGTGCCCGCTGTTGGCGATTATGGCGCCGTCTTTCATTCGCTGCATGTGCTCTTTTCTTATGACGTTGATGTCGCCTGTGGCTGTTACGAATATGTCGCCTATGCTGGCTGCTTCGGCTATCGGCATGACACGTAAGCCGTTCATTGCGGCTTCTAACGCTCTAAGCGGGTTTGTTTCGGTTACTATGACGTTTGCGCCTAATCCCTGCGCGCGCATGGCTATGCCTCTTGAGCACCATCCGTAGCCGCAGACCACGAAGGTTTTGCCTGCCAGAAGCGTGTTTGTGGCGCGTAAGATGCCGTCGATTGTGCTTTGCCCAGTGCCATAGCGGTTGTCGAACAAATACTTCGTGTAAGCATCATTGACAGCTATTATTGCGTATTTTAGGCTTCCAGCTTTTTCCATGGCTCTTAAGCGCAGCACGCCTGTGGTTGTTTCTTCGGTTCCGCCTTTAACGGTGTCTAATTCTTTTGGTCGTTTGCTGTGGAGTGTGCCGACGAGGTCTGCGCCGTCATCAAGAGTTATCATGGGTTTATAATCCAACACGTTGTTGATGCACCGGTAGTATTCTCCGGTGTTTTGTCCTCTCCATGCAAAGACGCGGATGCCTTTTTCCGCGAGTGCCGCTGCTACATCGTCCTGTGTGGAAAGCGGGTTGGAGCCGCAGAGGGCGACTGTGGCGCCTCCAGCCTCTAAGGCGTCCACGAGGACGGCTGTTTCCTTCGTCACGTGCAAACATGCGCCTAAAGTTAAGCCCTTGAATGGTTTTTCTTTGCTGAGTCTGCCTTTGATTTGGTTTAGCACGGGCATGTGTGCTGCTGCCCATTCGATTTGTAAATGACCTTGTGGCGCTAGCGTTTTGTCTTTAACGTGGAAGTCTTTCATTTTGGTTTCCTTCTTTTAGGAAAGATTGTTGACTGGTTATTTAGCTTTGCTTCATCGTTTGGAATAAATGTTGGCTTCCCGTGTTCGCTAATGGTTTGGTAAGGTGGTTTTTGTGGCGGGAAAGGTTTAATTATTGTTTGCCTGAACCTATTTTGTGAGGTATGCCAGTTGAGGGAACCTTTTGCCGAGTTTGTTAAGAGCACGTTAGGCTCACGCGTTTTGCTGATTATGTGTGGGCTGCCTGGAACTTGGAAGACAGAGACTTCTGAGGAAATCGCTAAGATTAAGGGGTACCCGATTCTCAGGAGCGATTTGATTCGGTTGGAAGTTCTCAAGAAAGAAGACGTGTTTGACGCGAAAGTTGCGGGCGACATGCGTAAACGGTTGTCGGTTTATGATGAACTGTTTCGCCGCGCAGACGACCATGCGCAGAAAAGTAAGCAAGGCGTGATTTTGGATGCTACTTTTGTTACGCAGGACTTGCGGCGGCGTGCGGCTGAAATTGCAGCAAGACACGATTTGACTTTTGTTATCCTCCAAACCAATTGTTCTGAAGAAGCGTCTATTGGGCGGATTCTGAGGCGGACTAAGGAGAAGTATGAGTCGAACGCGTTGACGGTGGAGGCTTACCGTAACAACAAGAGCAAGTTTGAGCCTGTTGACGTGGGTGACTTGAAAAAACGGTATCCGCGGCTCCGAATAGTGCATTTTACGGTGGACACCGAGCATGATCCTCCTGAGACTTGGTTCGTGATTGGCATGGAAAAAAGGTAACTGGACGCCGCTTTCACAATGCTAATTGATTTGCATGTTCACTCGAAAAGTTCCGACGGCGCCTTAACTGTTGACGAGGTTATCAGGGAAGCTAAACGCAGGCGCATCGAGTTTATGTCAATTACTGACCACGACTCGATAGATTGCCAAGAAGCGGCTGTGGCTTTGGCGGGGCAAGCGGGTATCCGCTATATTGCTGGCGTTGAATTAAACGTAACCTTTAGGCACCCTCGATACCGTGAGGGTAAACCTGTATCGTTGGATTTCTTGGGCTACCAGTTTGACGCGGCGAATAGGGCGTTGAAGGCGAAGCTTCAGCAGATGGCTGCGTACCGCGAGGAAAGAGCCGCGAAGATTCTGAGCAATCTTAATGCGGAATTTGAAAAAGAAGGCATCAGCAAGCTAACGAAGGGCGATTTTGAGGAGATTCAGGCTTCCGTTGACGGCGTACTTGGCAGACCGCACATAGCGGATTATCTTGTGCGAAAAGGAATTGTTAAGAATAGGCAGGAAGCGTTTGACCGGTACCTTGTGAAGTGTGATGTTCCAAAGTTTCCGCTTTACCTTGAAGAGGCTTCGCGGCTTGTTAGGGCTGCTGGAGGAAAACTGGTGCTGGCGCATCCTAATGACCCTCACGGAACCTCGTTGGTGATATTGACCAAAGATCTGCCTGAGCAGACCAGAATAATAGCAGACTCAATGCTGGCGTATATTGACGGCGTAGAGTGCTGGCACTCCAGAAATGACGCCCAAACAACGAAGCACTACGTAAAGTTTGCAAAAGAACATGGGCTAATTATGACTGGGGGCAGCGACTGCCACCAAAAACCAATAATCATGGGAACAGTAAAAATCCCAGCGTATGTGGCTAGCCAATTCCGACTCTAAGCAGCTTCCTTGCCTATAGCCCTTTCGCGTAAGTTGCTGCTAGTTTGAAGTATGCTTTTGCCTCTTTCAACGCTGTGTTTTTTTCTTTACTACGTACATTGGGGTCTTTGAGTTTGAAGCTGACTACTTTCCCGCGCACGTAAGCTCGGTAGCACTTGTAGAACGGCAGAAGCTTCGTCAACTCTTGGTCTCCAGAATATTTGATGTATCTTTCAATGAAGAAGTTAGACAGGTCAGGGCGTTCTCTGAAGTCTGCGTCCATAGCTAGAAAAGCCACGTCAGCGGCAACGTCAGAATACCTAAACCTCTCGTTGACTTCTATCGCGTCGAAAATGTAAATTTTGTCTGTAACAAAAATGTTGCCTGAGTGGATGTCGCCGTGGCAGTCTCTAACGCGGCCTTCCATCATCCTCTTTTCAAAAAGTGACACGTTTCTCTTCATGAAAGCGCTAACTCTTTTGCGGATTAGCGTGAAATCCTCAGCGGATACTGTTTTGCCAACATACTCCTCGGTCTGAGCGAAATTCTCCTTCCAATTAGTCTCTATTATCGCCAAAGAACCGAACGCGCTTATGTGCCTGTTCGTTTCCGCTTTTGAATGAAAACCTGCGATGATTTTAGCTATTTTATCCATGAGCGTATTATCCACTTTATTCTCTTCGAAAAGCCTGTTCATCATCCTTTCTTGCGGCATCCGCTTCATCTTCACGGCGTACTCAATCGTTTCCCCTGCACCTTTAATCTTGATTGCGTCTGCCTTGTTAATGGGCACAACTTCAAGGTACATGTCGCCGCACAGTCGCCTGTTCAGCTCCAACTCTTTTTCGCAGAAGAAACGCCTCTTCTCCAGAGTGGTGAAGTCCAAAAAGCCAAAGTCAACAGCCTTCTTCACTTTGTAAACAAAGTTTCCAGCTAAAAAAACAAAAGATATGTGCGTCTGCATCAGCTCAACGCTGCCTACGTCTTCATCGTAAGCTTCAGGTTTCATCAACGCGTCCACAATCTGCTTCTGAACCAGCATGCCAAACACGTCTTCCTGCAAGGCTGTATGCAGCCTTCTGTTATGAACAAACCTTTAACGAGCAATATAGAAGTATCTGTGCGGCAAGCCTCAAAGGGTGAGCATGCGGTTTCATGGGGTAAAATGGACATGGCTTCGTATTTCAAGCGTGTTTAAGCGCTGTCTATGATATATTCCGATTTCGGAATTAAAGGTTAAATACAGATTCGTGATACCTGTGAGTCGGTGAGTAACGTGAACATTGAGACCATCGAAGACCTAAAAGTAGCGCTCAAAGGAGTAGGCTACTCCAATAAGGCAATAATAGAAATCATAAAATGGTACAACACGAACCGCCCTCTTCTAAACTAGCGCCTTTAACTACTTTTTAACGTAGCCTAAAACAGCGTCTGCCTGCTCCTTCGAAATGCTCTTGGATTGATACAGAGAAGTCACTAACTCGGAAATCTTCGCCAAGGCATGAACGCGGTAACCCAACTTCTCAAGATGGTCTCTGCCACCCTGCTCCCTATCCACTACAACTAGCAAATGCTTCACACGCGCGCCACGTTCCTCAAGCGGCTTTATCCCCTCCAACTTTGACAACCCCTCACTAACCACATCATCAAAGAACAACACGCTATCACCTTGAACTATTTCTGCACCAGCAACCCTGCCCGTTACGCCATAAGCCTTATCCTCTTTCCTCACCACAACACACGGCAAACCCACTATGCAGGCGATGCTGGGCAAAATCAACGCGCCCTTAAGCTCAATAGACGCCAACTTATCTACCCTATCAGACACCATAATCTGCCTAACAGCATCTGCCGCAATTTCCGCAATGGCGCACAACTCTTTCGGCGAAGAAAGCAAACACGCAAGGTCAATGTAGTACGGGCTTAATGCCCCAGACTTAATCCTAAAACTGCCAAACTTCAAGCAGCCAGACCTGCACAACGCACCAGCAACCCTACCAGTTACAGCAGACATCTCTGAAATCCCTGACTTGAATGCGAACCCACGAATTTAACCCTTTATATGCCTTCTTTATATAAGGGGCTATCGTCTTTTCCAAGCACAACAGTGGACGCCCTGCATATTTGGAGCCTAATAGTGGTTCTATGCAGAAACCTATAGAGGGTCTATCCACAGGCTACCGGCACAGCGCACGGCAGTTCAC
>CAYGYB010000080.1:0-6373 GCA_964354015.1 uncultured Candidatus Bathyarchaeia archaeon | reverse complement strand
ACCCGCTGGGCTCATAACCCAGAGATCACTAGTTCAAATCTAGTCCCCGCTACCAACACGTTTTTGGCGGTTCTGTTTTTCTTGTAAATTGAGCCTTTTTTCGTACTTTTAGATGCGCTGTGTGCTTCTATGTGCTTTTCTGTGCGTTTCTGTTACTGAGTGTTATTATTGCTCCTAGGGTTGTTTTTTTGTCTTGAAGTAGATGTGAAAAGCTGCTACACACTACATCTTCTTAGAGCCAAAGCAGAACACAGCAGACAGGTCCAGGGCTAGATTCGGGCTGCAAGACAGAAGTGCAAAATGACACAAGCAACATTGCTTCATCGATTCATAGGCTTTCGGGACCTGTAGCTCAGAACATCTATCCCTCCCTATCTTTCAGCATACTATTTCTATTCGGCGACAAACATGCCTTTATTCTGCCAGTTGCAGCAGGCAGTTTCTCAGAATAGTCACATCCAAACGCTCCAGTACATCAACCGCGCTCTTCTGGAACCTTTTGCCTCCATCAAACCGTGGAAAAGCCACACACGTATCAACTGAAAAAAACCAACCACACAATCCCCTAATAATCCAAACGAAATATGTAAATTTTATAAATGAATTAAGAAGAACTAAGGAAAATATTACGATATGCGGTCATAGAGTCTTTCTATTTTTTTTCTGTCGACCTTGTCCTCGAAGTCCGGCAACATTTTAAGCAGGTATTGCTTTGCAACCGTAGACCCATAGATTTGGTCATTTGCATAGGCAAAGTCTACTAATCTTGTGCACTCATTCGCTGATAGGTATGATTTAATGTTCTGCAATATTTCTGTATTTATTCCAGCAATCTCGTATCTCTCACTTCTTCCAAACTCACCGACAAATTTGCCAGTCCTGTTGTCCCTTACAGCAATCTCTTTGAGCGATGGTGATCGAGTCAGGCGCGAGATAATTTGAAGAATAGCTATTCTGCACTTAGGAGCAGCGGTTTCAAAATACCATTTAAGTAATGTTTCAAACAGCTGAACGCTTTCATTTCTATTTCTACCAAGAATTGCCTCATTAAGGAAAACGAAGACGTTCTTATATTCTGGGGAGCACGGAATATCTAACAGAGCTAGAGCTTCTAGAATATCGAGGTATGTCTGCTTGAGTACGCCGAATTCCATATCCTTTATTGTTTGAGCTATCGCTTGCTCGTCAATTTCCTTCAAAGAGCTTATCGTTCCTTGCAGGACGCTCTTAATAGAGTCCTTACTATTTACGTCAATTTTGACTTCAGCATGTGCGATTACTTGGCCTGTAGAAGGCTTAATGACTTCCAACAATTTCTTGGCTACATTCTCCACACCCTGATCTGTCGAAACACCGACTATGCCCGCCAACAATAGCGATTTGCTCCTGATGAAGGCAGCGTCAACGTTGTGCCAAACTGGAAGGATCACCTTTTGACCTCCTACCTCCTTTGCAACCAAGGCTTCTAGTTCTCTTTGTGGCCAATCTTTAGCGAAAAAATTTTTGCTTAGAATTACAATGCCAAATCCTGAGTTAAGGATTCCTTTGTCGATGGATTTATGCAACCGGTCTCCTATTTTTAGCGTGGTTTCGTCGTACCAGACCCTTATCCCCTCTCTGGTAAGCGCATCATGCAACGGTCTAGCAATTGCATCCTTATCTTCAGAAGCATGCGAAATAAACGCATCCCATCTTTCTTCTTCCGTTCCCATCACAGCCGACCTCATAATAACCCTCTCTTTACTTTTCGGTTTAATAATTTTGGTTTTTTGGTGGCCATTTTTAGCAATAGGTCTGAGAGATAAACCGTTCTCATCTCTAATGATCGTGCCGTAAGATGCTCTATCCTCGGGACTCCAGTATCGTTGGACGCTAGTACCATATTTGCGAGCAAAGATTTCAGCAGCTGCATTTAGAGTTAGGGTGGGGTTTTTTGCGCGTATTCTTGTTATGGAGGGTCTTATCGTACTTTCCGCGATTCTATTTTCTAGTTTTTTCTTGAGAAAATCAAAAATTTTAGGGTTTAACTCTTGGCGAACCATGTTTTATCAGATTCTCTCGTAAACTACATTTCCTTTAACTTCGATTGACCTTATCAACGCTTTATCTTTTAGGTGCGAAAGAATAACCTTGACATTGTTTTCGGTCTTGTTGGTTTCCTTGGCAATATCCATTATGGTGTGTTTTTTATCGCACAACTTGAGCACTTTCTTCTCTTCTTTACCAATTACCTGTTTGGATGAATTTCGCCTCTGAAGAGTGATTAGAATATCCATTTTGTCGTCAATACTTTTCAAGAGTTTTATTACTTGTTCGGGTTGCTCGTGGCTATTCATTGTTTTTCACCGGGCTATTATCATCTGTCTTAGCTTCCTCTTCGCTTCCATCCTTAGGCGGTCTAAAATCTGCTGTATCAATCCCAAAGTCTTCAAGAAGGAAATTGCTCTTTGCTCTGTTCCCTCCGCCAGGGGAAGCAACTGGTTCAGCAATTCCGGCTCTTATCCATTTTCGCCAATACACTGAGACAGTATTTTTGTTGACTTGAGCAAGTTCTGAAACCTCTCGCGTCGTTCTTTTGCCGTCTGAAATAGCATACACCGCCCTCTCTTGTGGCGTTTTTACTAGAGCCTCAAGTAGCTCTTTCACCTTTGGGATGCTGGTTACTTTTGTCCATTTCAATAATTCCTCAAGCAGTTCATTTGTTCTCTCTATGCTTGTTCTATCACTCATCGCCTGTTTTCTCTCCAAATTTTGTTTGTTCGAGACTCGGCAAGAGAATTCCTGCGTCTTTGAGTGGGGTAACTCTCTTGTAACGACCAGGTCTTGTTCCCTCTATAACTAGGGGTATTGCAGCCCACTTTTGCCACATATTTGCGACAGAGACGTGTGTAATTTTTTTGCCATTTTTTGTTAGAAAATCAGCTATCTCTCTTGTGCTGTTTTTTCCGTCTGACAACTCGTAAACCAGTTTGTCTATGTCATCTCTAAGAGTTGCTTTTAAGTCTGTGACAAACGTTTTCCACTGTTGATATTTGACCCAGAATAGCAGTTCATCAATCTTTTCTGAGAGTTCTTCTGCCATTTTTGATTACTCCAAGCTCTTGAAGAAAAACTTTTTCCCATTTCGTTCCTCGTATAAAACAAGCCCTGATTCCTGCAAAGTTGCAAGATGCTGGGAAACATTGGGCTGAGTTGTTGATAATTCAGATGCTATGTCCGTTACCGTATGCCTACTATCGCAGAGTTCGTAAACCTTTCTTTTCATGGGATTTTTGAGAATAACTTCTTTGTTTTTTGAAATTGACTCAATGTTAGCCAGCTTGATTACAGACAATATCTTTTGTAGCAAGCGCTTGTTCTCTACCTCTATATAGCTCATTAAGCCACGACCTTATGTATGTAATACATAGATGCTGATACTTATAAGGTTTATCTTTTTTTGTTTAGAAAACATATTATCTCATTAGCCAAGCTGATGAAAAGACACCCTTGTAAAATAGTTCCTTCATTTGCTCATAACGGCACGCTTTTTATGTTTATCCATTATAAACTTATGACTCGGTGAGCTAATGCTTCTGATAATATGAATATTAACTATATCAACTAATGTATTACGGCTTTCTCTTTACAATAGGCTTGGTGTTGATGGGAAATCCGCTAAGGCAGGATCATTTGAACGTTAGATATTTAGTCTCACTGATGTCTTGTCACAGAGCGACATTGACAATAGCCTTTAATTCTGCAGATCATTCAAAATTTTGTGTTGCGTTAAGACCATGAAATGGCAAGTCTTGCTTCTATGTTTTAGGTAGCTGTCCATCGTCTTCATTTACTCTTGTTTTCTTGATTAATTTCATTGGAAACTTGCTCCTTATTGTCATTTCAGGAATTCCTGTTGCTGCTTCGATTATTTTAGGGTCAACACCCTCTTTAAGCAACATCACAATTAGCAAGTTTTTTATTGCTTCATTGTCTTCAAGGCTCTTCTTTGACATAGTTTCTCTCCTTTGGCTTATTTGTTGAGATTCTCGTTTTCCATAGGTGCAGACTCTTTTACGTTTACAGCGTTCAGTTGACTCTTTCTACTTTTCGCACCCTTTATTTTTGAAATCGGTATAAGTCGTTCAATAGTCTTTTCACTTACGCCTAATGCATTCGCGATTTCAGGCCTTGTCAGTCCAGATTGAGCGAGTAGAATTACCGTTATTATGTCTAAGCGCTTTATTATTCTATCAAGTCTGTCGTCATTTAGCTGTTTACTCATTGGCCGTCACTAGAGGGAGTTTTGTCTTTTGCAGCCGGAACATTCTTGCTGATTTTTGCTTTCCTCAAACTTCTTGCGTTTTGAACTGATCCTGGAGTGCTCCCAATAACAAGTGCTATTAGTTTGTCAGAAAGGTTTAGGTCATCCAGTGCTTCGATTTGGTCTTGTTTAGTGGCTTTGTCTTTGAAGATTGAGTCTTTCCTCAACGTGAGCGCCGTTATTTTTATCAAAATTTCGATATTTTCATTCAAATCCTTGAGCAACTTAATAAGTTCTTTGTATTCTTCACTCACCAGTTGCACCTATATGCATTATTGCGATTTATGTATAAAACAGTTTAGTAGTCAGTTCAAATCTAGTCCCCACTACCATTCAGATTCTTTCCATGTTGGAAGGATTCATTTGGCATAAAAAGAGTTGGAACATAATTAACTCAACCTTTTGCACCTTTCGTTAGTAATTCTCAGCTATGTGGTTCTACGTCACCTGCGGAAAAAGTTTAATAGTATGTTTCAACCACTTTTTCTACTAGGTGTTCAAAGTATGACCGAGGCCAAAGCCATCAAAGTCAGCAAAGAAACATACGCTGAACTCAGCCAAATTGCTGGAGAGTTGCAAGTCAAGCTGAAAAGACCAGTATCCATAGAGGAAGCGATGAAGCATCTAATAAAAAGAAGGAAAAGGGGAACAAGAATATCGGATCTAGCGGGTTCATGGGATGTAACTGATGAAGAACTCAAAGAAATAAAGCTATCAATCAGTCAAGCGTGGGAAAAATGGAAACAGCAAAAACAATAATCGACACGGACATACTCATAGACCTTCTGAGAAACAAGAAAGAAACGGTAGCATTCGTAACTCAAATGGAAGAGAAAAGAGTTTTGCTTTCCACAACTGTCATTAACGCATTTGAATTGTATCACGGCGCACACAAATCCAAAAACCGCAGAAAAAATCTGTTGGCGACCAAAAAACTGCTGAACAAACTGTTTGTGTTCCCATTGACGCCGCGATCAGCTCAAAAAGCAGGTCGCATCTATGCTGATTTGGAATTGAAAGGTCAATCAATCGGACTCAGAGATACATTTATCGGAGCAATCGCTCTCACGAATGGCGTCAGCGTAACAACCCGAAACACAGAGCACTTCAGAAAAATTTGGAATTTAAAAATCATAACTGCTGAACAATATTAAGAGAACTAAGAAAAAAATCTAAAGGGAAATGCAGCATCCGTCTTCTTTGCAGTTAGGCTTTTCCTTTCTCTTCTTTGCCGAAGTACGTTGTCCATTTGAGCTTGCGCGCGTCTCTTCCAAACAGTAAAGAGCTCTTTTTGCATTTGCCTGAACAGAACCACAGGATGGCACCATCATTTTTGACGTACATCATACCAGTGCCGGCTGGGAAATCGTTACCGCAAAATGAGCATTTTCTGGGTTTAGGCATTGAAAATTCCTCTATGATAGCTTAATCTTGCATTTTCATCTGGTGATTTTCTTTGCTTCTCTTTCCGTTTCTCTGAGCATTAAGATGTCTTGAACTCGCACTGGACCTTTGACGTTTCGCGTTATAATGCGACCTTTATCCTTTCCTTCTAGGATGCGCACTCGGACCTGTGTAATTTCGCCAGTCACACCAGTGCGTCCAATTATTTGAATTACTTCTGAAGGCGTAAGTTCTTCTTCTGCTCTCGCTTCTTTGCTCATCACTGAGCTCCTCTTTTCACTTGCTCAATCCGCGTGATGATTTCTTTGACTAGCCCCGCGGCTTCGCCTTCTTTGAGTATGCAGACTGCGGCGCATGGTACGTCTATGCCTACGGCGCTGCCTATTTTTTCTTTGTTTGGCACGAACACGTAGGGGATTTTTCTTTCTTCGCAGAGAAGCGGCAGATGAGCAACAACTTCTGGCGGGTCAACATCTTCAGCTATAACTACGAGTTTTGCTTGCGTTCGCTCAACGGCTTTTGTTGCTTCGTTTGTGCCTTTTCTTACTAAGCCTGTTTTTGAAGCGATTTGTAGGGCTTCATAGGCTGCATCTACGATTTCTTTTGGGACTTCATATTTTACATAGAATGGTTTGGACATATTAGCCTCACCCTTTTAAGGCACAG
>CAYGYB010000079.1:0-6397 GCA_964354015.1 uncultured Candidatus Bathyarchaeia archaeon | reverse complement strand
CCATGAAGCTTATCAAGAAGTTTGAAGGCGAAGCCTTAGGCTTTAACACTTGCAGAGGCATCATCGGCGCGTTGGCAGCTATTGGCGAAACGCTCAAAGGCGACCATACTTTTGAGTTGATAGCGTACCGTGTGGCAGAAAACTGCGGTTCAAAGAGAAAAGTTGATGAAGCCTCAATTTTTAAGATGGACGAGCTGACGCAGCCGTACACGTTCAACAATGTGGATGTGGAAAAGGGCAGAGTCATCATCACGCCGCGAGGACCAGACCCCATTCTTTTCGGCATCAGAGGCGAAACGCCAGAAATCGTAAAGAAAGCTTTTGCGTTGGTTAAGCCGCTGGAGCCAGTGGAGCGATGGGTGATTTTCCGCACGAATCAGGGCACAGACGCGCATCTTAAACAGGTGCCTGCGTTAAACCAGATAAAACCGTATAACTCGGTTATCGTTAAGGGCGTTGTCTCGCAAAATCCGCGGATAATTCCTCTGCGGCATGTAATTTTCTCAATTAAAGATGAGAGCAGTGAAGTGGACTGCGCAGCTTATGAGCCTACAGGTGCTCTTCGCAAAGTGGCGATGAAGCTTGCCATAGGCGACAGCATAGAAGCCTGCGGTGCCGTGCGCAAGCCGTCGCAGGGTAAGCCTTTGACTGCGAACCTTGAAAAAATCAGCATTCTTGCGCTTGCTCCAAAAGTGAGTTATCGAAATCCATTATGCCCAAAATGTGGCAGGCGTTTGAAGTCTATGGGTAAGAATCAAGGTCTTAGGTGCGAAAAGTGCGGTTCAAAGTTTGTTGGTTTAGAAAAAGTCGCCGTTGCTGTGAATCGCGAGTTGAAGACAGGGTTATATGTGACGTCAACTAGGTCGCAGCGGCATTTGACTAAGCCTGTTGTGCGTTATGGGTTGGAAAAGTGCTGTTGGACAGTAGAAAGCTTGATTGAAGGTTGGCATTCGTCTTAGGTGTCTTCAGATTGAGGTTGCAGTCTGTTTGAACAGGAGTCTCCTTACACAAAAGGGTTTTAAACCGAATCTGCGTTAGCATAGTTTAGTGAGGAAGAATTAGATGAGCGAAATATTTTCACCTATTGTTTTCGAGCTTGGACTAGGCGCGGTTGGCGGTTTCGTAGTGGGCTTTGCACTGAAAAAATTAGCTAAGCTCTTCATCGTTCTCATAGGCATATTAATCATCGTACTGCTTTATCTGGGCGCAAGCGACGTGATAAGCATAAACTTTAACGCTCTCTTGAGCACGGTAAGTGATTGGCTTGGCGGAGCAGCGTCGTGGCTTGCCGGCTTGATTTCGCTTCTGCCGTTCATCGGAAGCTTCTTGGTGGGCTTTTTGCTCGGCTTGAAGATTGGATAGCGGAATTATAAAGCGAATTAGGCGGCAGTGTCCCTGTTCGATGATCGGATGGGAAAACCAACATAATCCTGATTATAGCTGAGGAAGCAGCAGTAGCGAAGAGTGTGAACGCCAATGGAACACTTCGAAGTAGCGCCAATATTCGGCAGCCCAGTCTATTTTGTGCATTTTCATAAAGTTTCTGTTACATTATTTGCCAATTTTTTGCTGATTCTTGACATACAGTAAGTATTAAATATATGTGCATATAATAACCGTTTTCAGAGAAATGGAGGAAATGAAAAAATGCAACACAAAACGAAAATGTATACAATAGCCATAATGACTTTTCTAACGTTCTCATTGGTTCTAGCGTCCATGATGGCGACAGCTGCAGCAGCTGGAGCCATAACGCTGACGCCAACAACCCAAGGACCAGGAAACGCCGTCACCGTTGATGGCACGGGTTTTGGGGCAACAAAAGCTGTAGGCATAGGGCTCGGAGCAGAAGTTGCAGGTTCCAGCACAGACATGGCTTACACTGGTACGGGTATGGGTCCTTACTCGGGCAGAGTCTCCAATTGGCCAATCAAACCAGGCTCGTTTGTTCTTACGTCAGACACTTCTTCAGGCGGAGGCGGCGGTATTATATCGATATATACTGATGCTGGAGACGGGACCACGATTTGGTCATATGATGGCACCGTTATGGGCACAATAGACTATGTAACAGGAAATTGGAGCCGTACCACCACTGTAGACGTCACAGGCATAGCGGCGAACTACAGCGCAACCTACACTCGGTACCAATATAATGTGACTCCTGCCGCTGGCGTAACCACACTTGCCTCAGGTGCCTTCTCAGCCTCAATTACTGTGCCCAGCGTGGCTGACGGAAGCTACACTGTCACGGCAGTAGATACGCAAGGACACGTGGCAACTGCAACCCTCGTTGTAGACAACACTATTCCAGAAGGTTTAACCGTCGGAGTTATGGTGGCACTCTCGTCTGTCGCAGTAGTAGTCGGCACACGCTACTTCAAGAAGCCAAAAATCAAAAGCTACCACTACACTAAGTGAAACCGCAGAAAACTGCAAATCTGCACTTTCACTCTCCCAACTTTTTCCAAGCATTCTCTTTTTGGCGTTGAAGCATGTCAATGAAATAGTCCAAGAAAGCAGCGCCTACTCTATAGGATTTTTTCCAAGTATATCCTGCAGTATTGCTAATTTTGTTAAATGGAAAAACTTTTAAGCCGTTAACTTGGATAAATATGAACCACGACCAAACAAATGGAGATTTAAAAATGAAGAAAGCAATATTGGCAGCTCTAAGTATACTCGCAATATGCAGCCTATGCTTTGCGGCAACCGTTAGTGCCTACAAAGCGGGATACGCAGTAGGAAATTACCAGGGGGCGGAAATCACCGCAGACGGAACGAAAGGTGCGGATGAATGGACAGATTCATACCATGATCGGCTGTACGATGGCTGGACAATGACAACTAATCCATGGTCACATAAATGGACAATGGGTGGTACGCCGAATATCTGCGACGAATGGCTTGTCGAAGTTCTCAGCGACACCACCAACGACGCAGGCGATGTCTTCACATTTTGCTTTTGCGGAGCACAAGACGACGCTGCAACTCCTCAAGCAGCAGATGACGTCTTGATTAATCATACGCATAGCGCAACAACGATATTCAGAGGAACGGGAACAGGGTGGGCTCCAGATGCGGCAATCGTGCTTGGAACCAACGTGATTATAGGTTCCTCAATGGCTTCAGGACACTGGGTCATTGAACTGAAATTCGACAAAACAGGAGCCATCGCTGGAACACTCTACGACTCAAACTTTAGACTAGCAGTATACGATGCAAGCACGGGGAAAACCCTAATGTGGCCACCAATGTCTGAGAAGGATGTTCCCAGCAGTTGGGGACTAAATGACTATTCCAGTTTCGCCGGCCAGACTATTCCAGAGGGCTTAACCATCGGCTTAATGCTGGCACTCTCGTCTGTTGCAGTGATAGTCAGCGCACGCTATTTCCGCAAGCAGCCAAAAATCTAAAGCTATAACCCAGTGAAACTGTAGAAAACTACACTTTCACTCTTCCAACCTTTTTTTAGGTATTTTCTGTAACGTTGAAGCGCGTCCTGGCAATGTTGTAACGGTAAAAGAGCTCGTCTACTTCACGGATTTGTTTCAAGTACGCCTCGTTATAGTGCCAATTTTGGTGTATGGAAAAACTTTTAAGCTGTTGGCTTTCATAAGTAGAAACAGAGCTCAAATCAAAGGAGATTAAAAAATGAAGAAAAAGATATTGGCAATTCTGGCTGTAATCATTATATGCATTGCATGCTTTGTGGGAATCGTTAGCGCTGCAAAAGCAGGATATGGATTCAGTATGTTCTCAGGAGCAGACATCACGGCATGGGATGGGGCGGTTAGCCCTGCTACCGAATGGGACGATTCTTTCAAAGATATACTGTACAATGGCTGGGCAACTACGACTAGTTTCTTCAGATGTAAATGGGGCTACACTCCAGCAATTTGTGAAAACTGGCTTATGGAATTTCTAGGCGACACTACCAATGACGCAGGTGACTGGTGGGAAATATGCGTTGACGCAACTGCAACTGGTGGTGCTACTCCTCAAGCTGCCGAGTTTAAAGTTAACTGGTCAGCTGCACAGGGAGTAAAGGTGTGGGTAGGAACGGGAACAAGTTGGGCAGTGTCTGCTGCTGTTGTTGGAACCGATGTCGTCGCAAATACATCGATTGCTGCTTCACCAGCAAGCGCCACGCCGCACCGGATTGTTGAAATCTATCTCGACAAGGGTGTTTCTGCTGCAAACGCGCTAGCAATGGGACTCAGCAACAACGCAAGAGTAGCAGTACATGATGCAGGCACAGGACAAACTGTAATGTGGCCACCATACTCTAGTGCTGATGTACCCGATACATACGGAGCAGGCACAACTGATATTGCTGGGGGTACTATTCCAGAAGGCTTGACCATCGGCTTAATGCTGGCACTCTCGTCTGTTGCAGTGATAGTTAGCGCACGCTACTTCAAGAAGCCAAAAATCTAAAAGGCAACTCGGTGAAACTGTAGAAAACCAAAAAGCTACATTTTCACTTTTCCTCCTTTTTTGCTTATTCTTTTTGACCTTGAGGTCTATTGCGTGTTTCGCAACTTAAGGTTTAAGCGGCTTGGGCTTAGCCAGCGAAATTGTTTAAATCCATGTAACTCGTAAACCCTTCATTAAACGCCGAGAAACTACGATAGCGAGCGGAGTGCCTTAAAGTTGAAACGATTTCCAGCAGAAGAATACGCGCTTCCCTTCTTCAAAGAAGAGGGCTTCGTGAGAAAACTCTGCCCAAAATGCGGAGAATACTATTGGACGCAAAATACAAAGCAGGAAACATGCGGCGAATCTACCTCAGACGAGTGCGCCTGCTACTCGTTCCTTGGCGATTCGCCTACGAAGCGACGTTATAGCCTTCCAGAAATGCGGGAAGCTTTCCTTTCATTCTTCGAAAAACATGGGCACACACGTATCAAGCCTTATCCAGTCGTGGCGAGATGGCGTGCTGATATTTACTTGACGCATGCAAGCATAATTGATTTTCAGCCCTACGTTACAGAGGGCATCGCGCCGCCGCCTGCTAACCCGCTTGTGATAGCGCAGCCCTGCATTCGGCTGGTGGATATTGCCAATACGGGACCGACTTTTGGCCGGCACTTGACTATTTTCGAGATGGGTGGGCATCACGCCTTCAATTACCCTGACCGTGAAGTGTACTGGAAAGACCAGACAGTGCGGTATCACCACGAATTTGTCACAGACGTGTTAGGTGTAAAGTCTGAGGAAGTCACCTACAAGGAGGACGTTTGGACAGGAGGCGGCAACGCTGGACCAGACGTTGAATGCATAATCGGCGGATTAGAAGTTGGCACTCTCGTTTTCATGCAGTACAAAGTAGTAAACGACGAGTTCGTCAAGCTGCCCATACGCACGGTGGACACGGGTTACGGCTTAGACCGTTTCGCGTGGCTTTCACAAGGCGTACCCAGTTGTTTCCACGCTATTTACGGCGACTTGCTGAACAAGATTTTCAAGATGGCTGGGCTCACGAACATTGATGACAAGTTGTTGTCGCGTGTTGCGAAGTATTCTGGGCTGGTGAGTGTGGATAAAACTGCGAATAGGCTTAACGCGAGACGGCGCGTAGCTCAACTCGTTGGGCTGCCTATGGAGGAGTTGGATAAAGTGCTTGCGCCCATTGAAAACGCTTTCGCGGTTGCAGACCACACGAAGTGTTTAAGCTTCATTCTTTCGGAAGGCGTGGTGCCCTCGAACATTCATGAAGGTTACTTGGCGCGGCTGATGTTCCGCAGGATTTACCGTTTACTGCGAATGCTGGACATGCCTGAGCGGCTTTACGAGATAGTGGACTTGCAGGTTAACTATTGGGGTAAGGATTACCCGCATGTCAAGGCGATGCGGAACGAGATTATGGAAATGCTCAAGGTTGAAGAAGAAAAGTTCGAGGACACGATAAAACGCGGCGAAGGCATGGTGAAACGCATAGCTGACGAACTAAAGGCGAAACGCGTAAGCCGCATGCCTGACGCTACTTTATCAGAATTGTATGATTCGCAGGGGCTTCCGCCTGAAATTGTCAAGCAAACCGCCGAGGCGGAAGGCGTGAAAGTGGAGGTTCCTGAGAACTTTTACGCGTTAATTGCTAAGCGGCACATGCAGGCAACTAAGCCCGTGGAAGAGGAAGCAGCAGTTGAGCAGGCGCTTGAAGCTGCTGTGGAGGCGTTGCAGCCGACTGAGCAAATTTACTATGCTGACCAGTACATGAAAGAGTTTGACGCGAAAGTCCTCAAAGTAGTAAACGGCGAATACGTTGTCTTGGACAGGACATGCTTCTATCCTGAGGGTGGAGGGCAACCTGCAGACCATGGCTTTCTGGCTTTTGGCAAGGCGAAGGCGGAAGTTGTTGATGTGCAGAAAATCGGCAGAGTAATCGTACACA
>CAYGYB010000078.1:0-6513 GCA_964354015.1 uncultured Candidatus Bathyarchaeia archaeon | reverse complement strand
GCGGGTCCAACAGGCGGCAAAGTCATCAGGCAATCCGATGGGCACAAGCCACACACAGTTGCGTTCATCCAGTGCGTCGGCAGCCGTGACAAGAACAAGTACCCGTACTGCAGTAACTTCTGCTGCATGTACACGCTCAAACACGTTGTCCAGCTTAAAGAGAAGTACAAGGAAGACATCGAAGTTTACGTGTTTTACATGGATATTCGCAGCCCAGGCAAGGGTTACGAGGAGTTTTATGACCGTGCGCGTGAGCGAGGCGTGAACTTCATCCGCGGACGCGTAAGCCGCATCGACGAAGACCCGAAGACGCATAATTTGATTGTGCACAGTGAAGACCAAACTTTGGGGCAACCGATTGAGATTGAGGCGGAAATGGTTGTGTTGGCAACTGCGGGTATACCTAAGAAGGGCTCCGATGAGATAGCGCGTATCTTGAATCTGTCGCGTGGTGCGGACGGCTTCTTCATGGAGAGTCACCCGAAGCTTAAACCGTTGGATGCGCCAACTGACGGCGTCTTCTACGCTGGCGCCTGCCAAGGCTTGAAAGATATTCCCGCCAGCGTTGCGCAGGGTTGCGGTGCAGCTTCACGAGCGGCGACAGTTATTTCCAAGCCCAAGTGGAAGATTGAGCCTATAATCTCGGTAATTGATGAGACGCGATGCAGGAATAAAACTGCGAAGTGCGGCGTCTGCGTTGACAAGTGCCCCTACGGCGCAATCAAAGCTGAACCGAACAAAGCTGCACAAGTTATTACTGCCAGTTGCCATGGTTGCGGCACATGCGTTGCCGAGTGCCCGCAAGACGCGATTACGCAGATGCACTTCACTGATGCCCAAATTCTAGCGCAGATACGCGCAGCGCTGGAAAAGGACCCTGAAGACAAAATTTTAGCTATCCTCTGCAACTGGTGCAGTTACGCTGGCGCAGATTTGGCGGGCACAAGCAGGTTTGAGTATCCGCCAAGCGTGCGCGCTATACGTGTCATGTGTTCGGGCAGGGTTGACAGGGACTTTATTCTTGAGGCTTTCCGTTTAGGCGCAGGCATGGTGATGGTGGGCGCGTGTCACTTGCCCTACGACTGCCACTACATCAGCGGAAACTACAAGATGAAAGCGCGAACTGACGCGTTAAAAGGCATGTTGACGAAGCTGGGCATGAGTCCTGAAAGGTTCCGCGTGGAATACGTTTCCGCAGCGGAAGGCATACACTACGCTGAAGTGATAACGGAGATAGATGCGGAGATGAAGGCGTTGGGCAAAGAGAAAATTATGGCTGAGAACGCGAAGCTGCGCCCGATAATAGATAACATGCTGAAACGCAAGAAATAGCAGCAGCACTCTTTTCCTTCCCTTTGTTTTGTTTTTGAGTTTGCTTTTTGCTAAGTGAGTGGGCAGCTTGCGTAAATATCAGAGTTCAGTTGCAGTTCTTTTCTAAAACTGTTTTCTTTCAAACAAGGCAACCGCTCCCATCAGCAAGGAGGCGGCGACTGCCGCAGCTAAACCGACTGTGAACAAAGGTGCTTCGGGCAGGTTCAGCAGGGTCGGCACAAGAGGAATCACTGAAATTTGGTTTCCTCCATAGATGACCAGTATTGCTCCGACAAGAACTGACGGTGACCCGATGCCGATGAGTACGCCCGCTGAGCATGATACCGCAACCATGGAGAGGCTTATGGCTAGAGATTGGGCAGTATCGTTGAGTATCGTCGCAGGGAATGCGTTTGCAGTGAGATAGTCCGCCATGACGCCGACAGAAACTGCTATGAAACTGGCTACGGCGACGCAGGTGTACACTGACAGAAACTTTGCGAGCACAATGTCTCGGCGTTTAAGTGGTCTAATTAGGAACAATTCGTAGACGTGTCTGTTCTTCTCGTTAATAATCGAAACCGCCAGCATAACTGCAGCCAATGTCCCAGCCAAGCTGGAAACAACCAATGCTGAAATAACAGTAAACGGTATGGCCTGTCCAGTGGAACCATACTGGATGAAACGGAACAGGACAGCTATGAGGGGCAAGCCTACCCACAAGAAGAGCATCACTTTGGATTTGTAGAAACCCCTCAATTCGTCAAAGTAGAGCAGCGGCAGCTTCATGCGTTTTCTCCCTCTTGTACGTGTTTGAGGTAAATCTCATCCAGCGACGGCGACAATAACATTACGCCCCGCACTTTAATCCTCAGTCTAACTATGCTCTGAATCAGGTTGTTGATAACCTCATCAGCATCAGCGTTTGCATCCAAATTTGCTAGAATCCTTCCTGGAGAAACCTGCTCAACGCTTTTTACGTCTTTTAGAGATTTGAGCTCTTGCCACTTGTCGTTCGGGTGCGTCAAAAGCACTTCTATGGTTTTTTGTATCGACATGCGAGTTTTTAACTCGTTTAACGTGCCAACTTGCCTGATTCGTCCACGACTTAGAATCCCGATTCGGTCAGCAACATCTTGCACATCGCTGAGGATATGTGAGGAAAACAGAATTGTCGCGCCCCGCTTGCCCAACTCCAAGACAACCTCCTTGAACTGGTGTCGACTCAACGGGTCAAGTCCACCTAACGGTTCGTCCAGAACAAGAAGCTTCGGCTCGTGGAGAAGTGCTTGGGCTAAGCCCACTTTCTGGGTCATGCCCCCAGACAGCTGAGAAATCTTCTTGTGCCGAACATCAGACAAAGAAACCATATCCAGCACTTCGGGGATGCGACTTTCAACCTGCTTTGCCGTGAGATCAGAAAGCCTTCCAAAAGTCGTTAACGCGTGGTTCACGGTTCTCCACTCTTGGAACGCAACGTTTTGAGGAAGGTAACCCAGCAGTTTATGCAGTTCCTCTTTTTGTTTGGGTATTCTGTAGCCGCCTATGAGCACTTCGCCTTGGAAATCGCTGATTAGCCCAACCAAGATTTTCATGGTGGTGGTTTTCCCCGCGCCGTTTGGACCTATGTACCCAAAGATTTCTCCTTCATTGATTTCAAAAGAAATGTTGTCTAACGCGCGGAAGTTGAAGTAGTCTTTTGACACTCCGCGAAGAGCAACGAAGGGGTTTCTATCGTTGGAGCTGTTGCTGTTGCCGCTAGCCATGTTCCCACATCAGCCATTAACTCACACTTACTGCACAACTTTCCTTTATGTTCTTCGAATCGTATTCTCACGCGGTATGCTGCATCAGCGGCAATTACAAGATGAAAGCGCAAGTTCAACCTTGCGCCAAAGCCACCTAAATTTTAACCTATTTAAAGGGGAGGGGGTATGAGTTTTTCACGCGTCAGATTCTCGACTGTTCCTTCTCACCGCGTATTTTTTAACGCCGTACGCGAGTGCCCCTGCAACTAAGCATACGATGCCAACTATCCACGCTTGCGTTGAAGCGAAGATACTGAACGCCAAAAACACAAGACAAGTGATTAACCCCAGCACATGCACCAGCTTATGATACCGCCTGTTATGATTATTCAGCTTGAACGCTGCCAAATTCGCAATAGCATAATAGAAGAGAATTGCGAAAGTGCTTACAGCTACCACCTGCGTCAAATCTACAAACAAAACCAGCAAAGCCATCACGGCTCCAGCTATCCAAATTGAATAATAAGGCGTGCCAAATTTCCCGTGCAGCCTGCTTAGCGCCTGTGGCATGTCTTTCTGCCTCGCCATCGCATAAGCCACACGCGAAACACCCAAAACCGAAGTAAGCAAAACGCTGGCTGTTGCCACCAAACCGCCAAAAGACACCACCTGCATCGCCAAAGAGCTTCCAGTAGCGCCAATAGCTTCTGTCAAAGGCGAATTCGACGCTGCAAGTTCAGTTGAACCCGCAAGCCCCACAGCCACAATGCCCACAAGAACGTACACCACAGTGGATATAGCCAGCGACAACAGCACAGCTCTAGGCACAGTCCGCTTTGCGTCTTTAATCTCCTCCGCTACCACAGCTACTCGTGCAAAACCAGCATAAGCAAAGAAAATGAAATACGCGCCATAAAGCACACCGCTGCCGAAAGGCGTAAAAGGCACAAAATTAGCCGAGTTAATGTGCAACAAGCCGAAAACCACGAAGAATCCTAGGATAACCAGTTTCGTGGCGACAAGCACATTGTTAAACAGTGCGGATTGGCGAATCCCAACAAAATTAAGCGCTGTGAACGCCACGCAAATCAACGCCGCAATCACGTTGACCGGCAAAACAGGAATTGCCGCGGTAAAGTAATACGCGAACCCAAGGGCAACTGCTGCCCCAGCAAAAGTGTTGGAAACAAGCCACATCCACCCCGTCAAGAAACCAGAA
Source organism: uncultured Candidatus Bathyarchaeia archaeon (assembly GCA_964354015.1). Lineage (GTDB taxonomy): Archaea > Thermoproteota > Bathyarchaeia > Bathyarchaeales > Bathycorpusculaceae > JAOZHU01. The sequence continues at coordinate 2,235 of CAYGYB010000078.1, read as the reverse complement.
AACGGCGAGATTAACTGGCATGCGTACGTGTAAACGCTGCCTTCCACAGGCTGCCACGCCGTCAACTCAGCAAAGCTTAAAGCAGTAAAAACTGAGATGATCGCAGCAACAACCATAGACACCACAAGTGCTGAACCTGCCAAACCAGCCGTGATGCCGGTCACAACGAAAATTCCACCGCCAATTATGGCACCTACATTTATGGCTACAGCACTCCACAAACCCAAATACGGCTTCAGCGCCTTATGTTCTTCCTTGCTTTTCATGCTTTCACAACTGCAGAATTCTTCTAAACACGCATACCTATTAAGGCTTAACTGAACTGAATAGGTTGACGGCAAGAGAGCAAGAAAAATAAACAAGAACTAACCAAATGAGGTTTTAGCTATCATGAACTGTGAGCGCTGTGAATTGCCTCTCAAAGAAGGAGAAAGCTATGATTTCCATGGAAAAGTCTTATGCGAAGATTGCTACATTTACTTGACAAATCCGCCCAAAGCGTGTGACCCTATGGCGGTGGCAGCAGCTTTGTCGGTCCGAAAACAGCTAGGCCAATCAGGCACCTCAGGCTTAACCGAACTGCAGAAACAAATTTACCGCGTAATCGAGGAAAGAGGAAAAATTACTAGGGAAGAACTGTTGACAGCGGTTAAGATTAAACCCGAAGAGTTAGAGCAGCAATTTGCCATTCTTCGGCACTGCGAGCTAATCCGCGCATTCAAAGAAGGCGACAAGACATACTTGACAAAATGGTGAACTACTGGCTATTGGAGTATTAAACTTAGTTTTGTCTGGTTGCTATTCACACCTGGACTATCCGCATTTGATTTACTCCAATAAGATGAGTGCTAACATAATGATAACGCCGAATACGATGGATACGGCTTGCAACGCTGCTTTCTTGGGTTCAGGCTCGTCTTTGCGAATCTCAGGAATCAAATCGGAACCTGCGATGTATATGAAGTTGCCCGCAGCAAAAGGTATCAGCAAAGGTGTGAAACCCGCCAAAATAGAACCCAAAGCTATCGCGACTAACACCCCGACCACCGCAGTCAAGGCAGTCAAAAAATTATACCAAAGCGCTTTTCTTCTGGTGAAGCCGCCGTAAATTAACACGCCAAAATCTCCCAGTTCCTGCGGAATCTCGTGGAATATCACAGCAAGCGTTGTAGCTACACCAATTGGAATGCTGACTAAGTAGCTGCCGCCAATTATCAAACCATCAATTAAATTATGGATGGCATCTCCAAAGAAGTTCATGTAAACAAAAGAATGGACATGCTCGCTTGAAGTGGGTATGTGACAATGCCTCCATTGCAGAAATCGCTCTACGCTGAATGAGGCGAGAATGCCGAAGATGATGCAAATGGACACGGATAATCCGAGCCCGCCTTCTTCAATTGCTTCAGGAATAAGGTGGATGAAAGCGTCGCCGAGCAGACTTCCAGCAGAAAAACTAACTAGGTAGAGGAGTATTTTCCCGAGCTTTTTGGTGTTTACCCATAAGGTCAGCGCACCGATTAATGAGATTGAGCTGACGATGATTACGCTGGTTAAAGCAAACAGCCACTCGAGCATTTAGAATCCTGTTGGTTTAGGGTAAAAGTGATTATTAAATATTTGCTGCTTTTTTAATAAACCTTTATATTTCTAAGCGGCAAGTTTTAATAAGGTCCATATGAGCATCGTGAGTCTTTCAATCCCAAAAAACCTGCTGGAGACAGTTGACAGCTACCTGCGGGAACAAGGTTTCACGAATCGGTCTGAAATATTTAGGCAAGCGTTAAGAGCCTACATTTCCGAAGGCAGAAAGCTCAGTGAACTTCAAGGAAAACTCACAGCCACAATAACAATTATTTACAAAAGCGAAGCCAGAACAGGGCAAATAGCCGATATCCAACACGAATACAGCAACGTAATTGCCACTTTTCTCCACACCCATGTCGAACAAGGCTATTGCATAGAAATTATTGTTGCTAAAGGAGAAGCTCAAACCATAAAAGCGCTGATAACAGCTTTGAGAGCGAACAAGCAAATCTCCGAAGTCAAAATCACAATACTATGATAGAGCGCTAATGCAAACCAACATAATCGTTCGCTCAGCAACTGCTGGCAAAGGATAACCCTAAACGGCTCGCATTAGAATTCATCGCAGTGCCTTGGGAACATAAGCGCAGCTTGGATCAGACTCGAGAATATCGCCTGTGTAGAATAATGCTGCTGTACGGCATCCTC
>CAYGYB010000077.1:4166-6545 GCA_964354015.1 uncultured Candidatus Bathyarchaeia archaeon | reverse complement strand
CTATGTCTCTGCCTAATACTCCATCAGTTCCAGGTCCAGAGTATTTCGACGATGGATGAAAGAAAGTCACAAACGCATCGAAACCATTATAATCATTGCTTATCTTCACGCCAGAAGGCAATTCAATGTCAAATATGCCCGTTTTGATTTTACTATAGCCTTCAAACAGTAAGCATGAAGGGGGGAGAGTGTACGACGGAAGGAGGAGTGGTATTGGCACTGTCCAGCCCGCGAAGAGAATGTTACTGTGCAGTCGCACCTGAAACTCGCCTTTATTGACCGCGTAACAGTTTTGCCCAGCTGGCGTACCCGCCCAGATTGCCTTCAAAAACTCCACTGATCTGGGATTGTCTGTGACTAAAGCCACTGGCACGTAGGCATGTCCTTTTGGCGTCTCAAGCCATAAGTAGACCAATAGTAAGTCCTCAGCCCCAAATGAAGACTGCTTGTCATAATGCAAGATCCAAATTATCGTGTCAGGAAGATTAAAGTAATCTGGCGGATGGATAATGGCTATTGCGTCGCTTCCGTAATATCTCGTTATGTCCTTCGGCCAATTTTCGGGTGGGTATTTCTTGGCGTTGATGATCTTGTTTAAAACGTCTTTTTCTGTGATTATCCCTGGTTTCTCCTCGGCGCCATGGATAATTTTCTTATACGGGCTATTTGCTCTGGCAAATGCGTATTCGTTCTCAGAAAGAGGCGCGACCGCAGGCACAAGAGGCTTGATGATGGAGTCCAGAGTGACGACCGATGGGGCGCGAGCGTTTTGCCAAACGTCATTCAGCATGTTCTTCGTTTTTTCCACGTATTCAAGATCGTTGGTGTAGAAGGTGTTTTCAGAATACGGTATTGCCTCTGGCTTTTCCTTATCTGGCGATTGGTTCTTGAACTGGAAAAGGTTTTTTCCGTCAACAATTATAGTTTCTAGATAGCCTACTGGTACATGCCTAAACGCACAATAGCTGGATAGTTCTTGGGCAGCTTGCAAGTTCTCCTTAACTATAGGCGCCATAATTCTGACAGAGACGCCTCTTTCAGCCAACTCTTTCAATAAAGGCATGTTTTTCCAAAACCTGATAAGACCTTCTGAAGAAGTCATCATTATGATTTCCTTTTCAGCCGACTGCACAGTATCAACATATTTCTTGTAAGCTGCTTCTGCATCTTTAATAACGCATGTTTCCGGTGTTGGTTTTCCCGTCTCAATTTCCACAATCTTTTCCCGAATATCTGTTGAGTTCCGCCATAAGTCCTCGAAGACACCGTTGAACGCTTGCACAAGCGACTTACAGTTTGTCCAGAGACACACATCGTCCTGTTCTGATGCAGTCGTGTCCGTTTTAGGCGTGATGAAGAACAGAATTTCCTCATAGTCTCTTACGATCATCCTCGGAGACAACTGCAAACCCAAAGCAGGGTTTCTTCCTTTAAAATTAAATCCGTGTTTCGGTTTTCTCTTGAGAAGAGTTTTCATAGCGTTCAGGTTTTGACTCGATAAGTCGATTAGGAAACGGAATTGAATTTTGGATCTCAAAGGGTGATGAAAGGCGGCATCAAAAAGGCCAAACTGGTCCGCACGCATCAATCCGGAGACTGTTGATATGCCTGATAATTGGGTTTTGGTGTCCCTTATCATCTGAGAAATCCGAGCATAAATTTTCTTGTTTCCTTCCACTACAACAAATTTCTCTGCTGGAGGCGCAAGTTCAGTTTTGTTGATGTTTTTCCAGTCTTTGAGCAGGTTCTCTTTGGATTTCTCTATTGAATCGACTTCTTCTAGCTTTGCTTTTAGGAACGCGTCTAGAACTTTTTCAAACGAAACAGCTGCGAAGCGAGTGGGAAACTGGAGAGTTGATTCTGCTAGCCCTTTGGTTTGAAGGCTTTTCAGAACTCGGTAAACTTCCGCTTTGTGCGCTTTGATTCCTTTTGAGATTTCAATGCTTCTTACGGAGCCATGTTTGGCAAGGAAAATGTATACTTCTGCTTCCTTTTCTGTTGCTCCGAAATCTCTAAGAACCTTTCTTATTGTTTCGTCGCCCAATCTGCCTGCATCCTGAGGGCAAAGACGACCAACATATGTTACTAGCCCAATCTTAAGTATGGTTAATGAACTTAATTGTTTTTCGATTATCTGAATTGATTCATTCATCAATTCTGAGCGCCGAGTGTATGGGGCGCGATAATAAGAAGTACCCAAAAGAAAAGGAGAATTAAGAAAACGTACAAAGTCAAAACAACTTTGCTAGTGGTTCTGCTTGTTACAGTACTTCTGTTGTCTGCGTTGGTTGGGGTACGATTTGTTGGCAAAGTGTCTGCTGCGGGGTCACTAACGTTGACGCCTGCAACTCAAGCGCCAGGAGCTTCCGTCGCCGTTGA
>CAYGYB010000077.1:0-4066 GCA_964354015.1 uncultured Candidatus Bathyarchaeia archaeon | reverse complement strand
GGTCACTAACGTTGACGCCTGCAACTCAAGCGCCAGGAGCTTCCGTCGCCGTTGACGGCGCGGGTTTTGGGGCAACAAAAGCTGTGGGCATAGGGTTCGGAGCAGAGGTAAATGTGACTAACGAATTTATGAACACAACAGGCCCTTATGGTGTTGGCACTGGCCCGTACACGGGCAACACGTCTTATCTGCCGATCAAGCCAGGCACCTTTAGGCTGTCAATAAATTACAGCAGTACCGTGTTTGTGGAACTGCTTCACGACGTCGCGGGAAATGGAACACTCACCCCCGCAATCCCATTATTTGTCAATGTTACAATAGATTATATAACAGGCCAATTAACCGCTTTTACTACAGTGCCAGCATCGAAGAATGGCACGCGTTTCGTAAACTACACTCGGTACGAATACAATGTGACTCCTGCCGCTGGCGTAACCACAGGCGGCTCAGGCGCTTTCTCAGCCTCAATTACTGTGCCCAGCGTGGATAACGGAAACTACGTCGTCACGGCGATAGATACGCAAGGAAACCTTGCAACTGCAACCCTCAACACTGTTCCAGAAGGCTTAACCCTTGGAGTCATGCTGACACTGTCAACTATCGCAATGATAACCAGCAAACGCTACTTCCGAAAACGACCAAAATAGCAGAGACACATAACCCTCTTCTTTTCCCTTTTCTAGTAATTCAACAGCCAGACCAAACTCTGAAAAGGAACGTGATAAAGTGAGCTTGAAACGCGTACTAAAAGCCCTCACAAAACTCGGGCTGTCACAAAGAGAAGCTGAAGTCTACGTCTACCTCGCAACTAACGGTCCGCAAAAAGCAGTAAACATCGCCGAAACGCTGAAACTGAACAAGCAGCACCTCTACTCTACCCTGAAAAGCCTACAAAACAAAAGAATCGTAAACGTCACTCACGAATATTCCGCTCAATTCAGCGCATTGCCATTCGAAACAGCGCTAGACATACTTGCAGAAGCCCAAAGGAAAGAAGCCCAAAGCATCGAAGAAAACAAAGAAGAAATTCTCTCCCATTGGCGTTCCATGACTCCAAGAAACGCTACAAGCCAGTGAAAGCACGCATCAAAGAGTTTTAACCAGAGTTTCCATGTTGAAAATTGTGTTTGCGCATCCGTTCTTTATCAAGGGAATGGCTTGTCCAGCCACACCTGCGCCGTCTATAATGCCTGCAGATATTTTCATTTCTTCTCCACATGCCACTCCAACAACCCCTTCATACTTTGCTGTCCTCAAAATTTTCGAAACACATGAACTGCCGGGCAACACGTAAACGTCGTACCCTTTTCTCTTAGCTAAGCAGTCTGCCTTGTTAACCAAGCAGTCTGGAGAACAATGAGCACAAGTATAAGAGGGAACGCTCGGGTCAAAAGCAGCTTTACACCTGCCGTCCATGTATTTTCTGGAACAATGCGGAAGCAAAAGCGCCCGCTTTTCCGTTTGCAAGAACTTCTTTCTCTCCATAAGGTTAACAGCCTGCAAATCAATGAAATCTTGAATGAGGACAATGGCGTCTGAAAGATTAAGCCCCGTGGCTTCTTGGATTCTAAACTTCTTAATAATGCGCTGCAGAGTTTCCAGCAGCGACTTATGCATGCCCTTCTCGTAACTGATTCTAGCGATTTCGGTGAAGAAGAACCGCGGAACCTTTGAAAGGTCGAAGGTGAACCTGTAGGGCATATTCCAGATAAGTGTTGCTGTCCCTTAAAAAAATACCGCCACTTTAACTCCAAAAACTCCACAGAAAACTAAGCTGACCCTAAAAGTTCCCTCAGAGACCGCACCTCTTCACGCAACTGGTCTATCTCGTCCTCAAGCGCATCAACCCGCGATTCCGCATCTTTTTTCAATGTTTCGATTTCGCTCATCAAGTCTGCCCGATCCGTTTCAAAAGTTCTCAGCTTCTCCCGCAAGGTCTTTAAAGACTGCATAAGCCCTTCACGTATAACTTTGATTTTTTCAGCTGCGTCTTTAACGTTTATTGTTTTCGTGGGTTTCGCTCTGGATTCCACTTTTGACCTGAACTTTGATTTGCACTTGGGGCACTCAAAAATTCCAACATAACACAGAGGTACCGCTCCACATGTTGTGTGTTTTTTGAAAGACACGGGCCAGCTTTTGACGGCAGCAGCTACTTCTGTTCCACAATTAGGGCAAAAAACCAAAGCTGAAGAACCCTCCTCCAATTCCCCCTGCTAGGATTTAGCGAGTTTACACTTAAAACTTGCCATGTACCGCGATTTGTGTGAGCACAAAAATCTGCGGAATAGAGAGTTGCCTAACGTTTAGTGCGTAAAAAAATAAAAAGAGAAAGTTGTTAGATGCTTATTTGGAACATTAATCTTTCAACAAGTTCCTTGTACCTGTTGCGGATAGTAACTTCGGTCACCTGTGCTATCTCGGCTATTTCTCTCTGCGTTTTCCTTTCGCCAGTCAAGACAGAAGCAATGTAACTTGCAGCGGCAGCAATGCCTGTGGGACCACGACCTGAAGTAAGCTTAAGCTCCTTTGCCGCCGCCAAAATTTTGTGGGCTATCTCCTCCACTTTTCCCTGCATCGTAAGCTGATTAGAGAATTTTGTGATGTACTGGCTGGGTCTAAGCGGCGGAATAGAGTAATTAAGCTCCTTTATCAGAAAACGGTAACTGCGACCTACTTCTTTTTTGTTCACAGTGGACGACTGTGCTATCTCATCCAATGTTCTTGGCAATGCGCACTGTCTGCACGCCAAGTAAATCGCCGCTGAGGTTACGCCCTGAATTGATCGTCCACGTATTAGCCGTTCCTTCACAGCTTTTCGGTAAATCACCGAGGCAGTTTCAAGAATGCTTTTTGGGAGGTTCAGGTTATTGGAGATTTTTGTGATTTCAGACAAGGCAAAAGCCAAGTTGCGTTCTGTCGCGTCGGAAACTCTTATACGGCGCTGCCATTTCCTAAGCCTGTACACCTGCGCTTTTTGCCCAGGCGAGAGGCTTTTGCCGTAGATGTCGCGGTCATGCCAATCAATCGTTGTTGACAAGCCTTTATCATGAATAGTATAAGTTAAAGGGGCGCCAACTCGTGTTCGCTTCGACCTTTGCTCGTCGTCGAAGGCTCTCCATTCAGGTCCTCTATCAGCTATTTTGGCTGCCACCACGAAACCGCAGTCCATACAAACTATTTCAGCGCATTCATAATCGCGCATGATTCTGGTGCTGCCGCATTCAGGGCAAGATTGAACTTTGAAGGATTCAACGCGTTGCGTTGACGATGAGGAGGTTACGTCTCCGCGCAGTTCGCTGTCTCCACTCATGCTTTCTGGTTCCGCTCCTTTCTCGAGAGAAGCAAGTACAGCTGTTTACTGGCTAGTTTTTCAGGCGCTTTGATTGTTGGTTTTATCACTGCGTACGGCGAGGATACTGGCCCTATTATGTCAAAGACTTTGCCGATAACTTTGAGTTTTTCGTCAATGACTGCTGAGCCGATATGCGGGGTTTTGTCGATCTTCACAACAACACTCTGGGAAGGCGTCACATTGACAACCCTGCCTAATCTCTGCAAACACATACCCCTCTCGAAAAACAAGAACGAGAACGTGAATCATTATTTAAACTTTTCTACCTACGGTGACATATGAAGATCTAGGCGGGTGTTTTCCAGCAAGCTTATGGGCACTTTGCATGTTGGCGGAGAGTGTTCGGGTTAACATTTCCTGTAGTGCTCTGCGGAGCTACCCCCTCCCCTTTATAAAGGGCTGAAATGGGGCTTTGGTATTTGCCAAAAAATGTAAGCGTTAAGTATATTTCAAGAAAGGCAAATTCGCCAAGCGCTTCTCGGCTTCCACTTTTTAAATCATCAAACTATCCCGTATTTCAGTCGAAACCTTCATAAATAAGAAGTGCGGATAAGACTGTGCCTTAACAGGGTGAGGCTCATGTCCAAACCATTCTATGTAAAATATGAAGTACCTAAAGAACTCGTAGATGCAGCCTATGAAGCCCTAACGATTGCTTCAAAATCAGGATCAGTTAGGAAAGGAACAAACGAAGCTACAAAAGCTGTCGAG
>CAYGYB010000076.1:0-6587 GCA_964354015.1 uncultured Candidatus Bathyarchaeia archaeon | reverse complement strand
AGTTTTATGGTGCTTATGTTGACGACGCTTTTGCTTACTTTTTCTATGATGCCTAGAGCGTTTTTTTCGTCGTGTGCGGACAATGTTTTTCGCCTTGGAATCAGTTTGTTAACGGTTTTAATAATTTTTCCATCTGCAGGTTAGGTTGCACGGTGGAAGGCGCATTTTTAACGTTTTCTTGTTGTTTGTGTTTGTTTTCGGCGAAAACGTATATAAATATCACATATGTTATATTTGTTATGACGTGTGCCATGGCGGAAGTCGCTCAAAACCCCTTTTACGCCCAATCTCTCACTCCTTTTACCGCCAAGACACACGCCACAAAAAAGGAAAGGTACCCATGAAAACGGAAGGTGCCGCTGACAGCGCGGAAAAAAACAATACCTTGGCAGAAATGCTGGGAACTCTGGATGCTGAATGCAGAAAGTGCGCTCCGTTAACGCCGCTTGAGTGCATAACCCACTGCAATGTCTGGAAGATGAAAAATGAGCTTAGGCAGCTGCGGGAAACAATGGATAACCCGAATTTCATGAAAGACCTTTTCAACACCCTTAAAAATAATACGCGCCTTCGTGTTCTGAAAGCAATCGTTAAACGCCGCTATTCTGTGAGCAAACTCCAAGAGGAACTTAAAAACGCAGGTTACTCGCACAGTCAGGAAACTATTAACAGCGAGTATTTGCGTCCTTTATTAGCAGTTGGGCTTGCTGCTGAAGCTCAAGAACAATATTATGCAACCGCGTTCGGCGGCAGACTTAACGAGTTAATAGGCGACTTTTCTGAATTCGCTACTGTTTTGCCTGCGCATTCTGAGTGTTACGAAGAAACTCTTCTCGGCACGCTGTTGTCTGGACCTAAAACCCTTGAGGAAATTGAAGCTATAGTTTCGTCAAAAACTGCTTCGCGTATTCTGAAACGGCTGAAAACCGCTGGTCTGATACAAACACCCGCTGAGAGGGAATACGTGTTCTTCTTCAAATCAAAACGCGACCCCAGCAAAGAAACTCTTTCCTCAACCGAAAAGAAAGTTTACGACAACATCTCTGAAGAAGGAATTTCCGCCAAAAAACTTGCCGAGAAAACAGAAATCTCCCAAAGAAAAACCTACAAGTACATAAGGAGCTTGAAAGGCAAGAAGCTGGTGTTTACGAGGAAAACTCGCCGAACTTATTGCTTAACCGACAAAGGCGAACGACTAGCTTGGTTCTTGAATGAGCTGAATAAGCTAGTGGAAGAGACGCTGACTTTTTCTGAGCAGTTCACCAAGCACAACGAAAACTCGTAGACTGACTAACTCGAAGGTCGCATCTGAATTTCTTTAAAGTCCAAGTTTAGGCGTCAATAATTTTGCGTGTTCATCAAAAAGAGAAAGGAAAAAACGAAGAGTTTTGTGTGCTATCCGCCTGGTGCACCGTGGAAAGGCACGTTTTCCCATAGTACCTTCCACCAGTCCGCTTCAGTTATGGTCTCGCCGTGCACGATTATCTCTAGAACCGTCTTCAGCATGGCGTGGTGTCTTTTCTCGTCAGTTAAAATCGCTTTCAAGAGGAACGCCACCTTCTTGTTCTCAATGGTTGGCATCATCTTCTCCAGCTTCTTGATAAGTTCAGCTTCCATCTTGATGTGCTTCTCCACCAGTGCCTTTTGCTCGTCAAGGTTCTCCTGTTTTAAGGCTTGAGGAACCTCTGTTAAGAGCGTAACAGCTGAAGCGTAAAGTTCCGCGTGCTTCACAGAATCCAGCGATATGCCTTTTAGCACGCCTTTAACTGGCAGGTTCTTAATGTCCACTATGCCCTTGTTCAGGGAATCCACTATTTCCTTTTCAATCACTATCTGCCGCTTCATAAATTCAACCAAATCTTTGTTCGCGCTCAAGTTTTTTCTCCTCCATCTCCAAACCATGTTAAGCTGCGTGAATAAGGCTTTCGGCAACACGCTTTCCAAGATTTCGGCACATGTTCAGCGTGTTTTGGTCGGGCACATATTTCGCCAGCAAAGGCTGCTCAGTAACTCGCATTTCAAACTTGTTCCGCATAATCTCAAGAACAAGCTTCGGCGCTTCACCGCTCCACCCGTAAGAGCCGAAGGCTACGCCTACCTTTCCTTTCAGGCTTATGCCTTTCGCGGCTGCTTCCTCAAAAAGCTTCTTCGTGTCCATTGACATATCATGATGGTACGTTGGCGCTCCCACAAGCACAGCATCAAACTTGCCCAAGTCTTCAGCATCAACGTGATAATTCAATTCCACTTCCACGTTGCCAGCGCTTTTGGCGCCTTCAGCTATGGCTTTAGCCATCTTCTCCGTGTTTCCCGTTTGACTATAATAAAGTACAAGAATTTTCGGCACAAAATTCACCCTACCCATAAACTTTGGAAGCAAACCATATGAACTTTTTGCAAACCCAAACTGCGCTGTTAAGAGACAATGCGAGCGGTGAACAATCTCCGAATAATTCATAAACAGCCACAGCTAAACTATTTTTACCCCTCAAGAGTTGTTTACGCATGGAACAGTGGGATCTCATAATCATCGGTGCGGGCGCAGCAGGTTTAGCCGCTGGCATCTACGCTGCAAGAAGCGGACTGAAAACCCTGATTATAGACGAAAAGATGGCTGGAGGAACAGCTGCAGACGCGCCAAACGTGGAGAATTACCCAGGCTTCCCACAGATCAGCGGCGCTGAGCTGTCAGAAAAAATGGTGCTGCACTGCAGAAAAATGGGCGCAACCATCCGCGAACTGGAAACTGTAATCAGCTTAGACTTTAAAGGTGAAAAGAAAACTGTCAAAACCGCCCGTTCAACGTATGAAGCTGCAGCCGTAATTATCGCTTCAGGCTCTCATTACCGTGAAATCGGCGTCAAAGGCGAGAAAGAGTTCCGCGGCAGAGGCGTAAGCTACTGTGGTGTTTGCGACGGCCCATTTTTTAGGAACAAGCGAGTGCTCGTGGTTGGAGGCGGAAACGCTGCGCTGGCAACGGCTTTGTACCTTTCAGGTATAGCTGCAGAAGTCATCGTTGCCCACCGCAGAGACGCGTTTCGAGCTGACGCAGCTCTTGTGAAAGACGTAGCTTCCAGAAAGAACATCAAAGCTTTATTGAGCACTGAAATAAGAGAAATCAAAGGCGAAAAAGTCGTTAACAAAGTGGTGCTGTTTGACAGCAAAGCAGGCGAAACGAAGGAGTTAGCTGTTGACGGCGTTTTCGTTCAAGTCGGCGAGGCACCTAATAGCCAAATCGCCCGCGAAGCAGGCGTGGAAGTTAACGAGCACGACTACATCAAAATCGACATGTTCCAACGCACAAGCGTCGCGGGTGTTTATGCGGCTGGCGATGTGACGAATCACCCTGTTAAACAGGTGGGCACAGCCGTGGGTCAAGGCATCACTGCAGCGCTTGAAGCTTACAGTTGCATTCGACGACCATATTACCGCAGATAGAGAGAAAACATTATATCATCCAAAACCTCTTTTCAAAACTTCATAAGCATGAACTTACATGCTTGACTGATTGAAAGTTCCAGCGAAAATAACAGAGGTTCACGCAATGAGCGAAAAATGTCTCGCTGTGGTTGAAATCAACCAAGATTTATGTAGCCGATGTTGTGTTTGCCATTCTATCTGCCCTTACGAAGCCATAAAACGCGACGCTGAAACAGGCAAAGTGGAAATAGACATACAGAAATGCCAAGTCTGCGGCATATGCCCTAGTGCTTGTCCCGTTGCCGCGATAAAGATTGCCTACTACGATTATGATACTCTGTTGGATTATGTGGCTTGTGCACGCAAGAAAGTTGCCAGCGACACGCTTGTTTTGATGTGCCGCGGAAACTCGCCCTCCACATGCGAAGTTGAAGAGATTCTGGCAGACCAAGGTTTACACATCAAAAACTACATCCCCTTACGTTTGCCCTGTTCAGGCAGAATTCCAACAGACTTTATTTTTAAAACCTTGAATTCAGGCGTGAAAAACATCGTTTCCATCCAGTGTGAAGACAAGTTCTGCCGCTTCAAGGAAGGCACAAAAATCAACACACGGCGTTTCCAACTGAGCAAGAACGTTCTGAAACAGTTAGGCTTCGACGAGAACGCTTTGAAAGTGGTGAAGTTCTCTAGAAAAGCAGTTTATAACATTGACGAATGTGTTGGCTGCGACAAATGCGTCTTCATCTGCCCCTACAACGCGATAAAAGCGGAACCGTTCTCCACGCCAACAATTGTTTACGAAGACTGCGTAGGCTGCGGCGCTTGCGCTCTTGTTTGCCAGCACAAAGCCATCGAAGTGAAAGGCTTCGAATTTGAGAACGTTCTGCAACGTTACGGTCAAGCCGCAGCAGCAATCAAGGCACGCACCAATGCTCCAGCTGTGCTAGTGTTTAGTTGCCAATGGTCCGAGTTCTCAGCTTTAGATAACCCTGACAGCGTGTTTAAAGGCAAGAACGCCGCGGTCTTGGAGGTCCCCTGTTTTAAAGGATTGGACCCAGTTCACGTCGTCAACGCTTTGAAGTGCGGTTTCGACGGCGTGATGGGTGTTGTCTGCTCTGCTGACGACTGCAAGCTTACTGAAGGCAGAGACACTGCTGAACGCAACCTTGACGTGCTAAAGAACGTGTTGAAGAAGATGAACCTGCTCGAGCGGTTTGAGCTGTTTGAGTTGTCGCCGAGATGTGAAGGCGAATTCAAATCAAAGTTTGACGGTTTCTACCAGAAAATTGCGGCGTTGCCACAGTGTGTAGTGGTGAAAGCGGAGGCGAAAGTAAAACGTACAAAATAGTAGGCAAGAAGAAGCTTGCTCACAAGGAAACCTTGTTCGAAGTCTGCGCTCCAGACATCGCTGCGAAGGCTCAGCCTGGTCAGTTCGTAATAGTGGTTCTCCACGAAAGGGGCGAGCGTGTGCCGTTGACCATTTGCGGTTACGACGCGAAGAAGGGCACGGTTTCATTTGCTTTCCACGAGGTAGGCAAAACCACGAAGGAACTTGGCTGCTTTAACGAAGGCGACTGCCTACTAAACATTACTGGTCCGCTGGGTAATCCTTCGGAGATTAAGAAGTTCGGTGAAGTTCTCTGTGTCGGCGGAAGCATTATGATTGCGCCTATGCTGCTGCAGGTTAAAGCCATGAAAGAAGCAGGAAACCACGTGACTACAGTGCTGGGCTGCAGGTCAAAAGAGTTCCTGTTCATGGAGAAGGAAGCTAAAGCGTTAAGCGATAAAGTGTACGTGGCTTCTGATGATGGCACAATCGGCTATAAGGGATTGGATTTCCTTCAGGATTTGTTGAAGACTGAAAAGTTTGACCGCTGCGTCGCCATGGGTCCTGTGGTTATGATGAAGGACGTCAGCGACATCACTAAGCCCTACGGTGTTCCGACGGTTGTGACTTTGACGCCTATAATGATTGACGGCATGGGTATGTGCGGGGTGTGCCGCGTCACGGTTGCTGGGAAAATGCAGTTCGGCTGTGTTGACGGCCCAGAGTTTGATGGGCATCAGGTTGATTTTGATGAGTTAGTTCAGCGTCAGCGTTTGATGCTTCCAGAAGAACGGGTAAGTTCAATGTTGTGGGAAATGGGAGGTTGCAAGTGTGGCAGAAACAAAGCCTAAACCGAAATTTAAGAAAGAAGCTGTGGAGATGCCGAAGCAGGAGCCGAAAGTTCGCGCTAAAAACTTTAACGAAGTTGCGTTAGGCTACACTGAAGAGATGGCTCTTGAAGAAGCAAATCGCTGTCTTCAATGCCCGAAACCTCAGTGCGTGACAGGTTGCCCCGTCGAAGTTCCAATTCCAGCATTCATCAAGTGCATTAGGGAAAAGAAGTACGCTGAAGGCATAGCTACGATAAAGGCGAAGAACGCTTTGCCCGCGGTGTGCGGACGCGTTTGCCCACAGGAAGAGCAGTGCCAGATAAAGTGTGTCGTCGGCAAGATTGGTCAACCCATAAGCATCGGGCGTTTAGAACGTTTCCTCGCGGACTGGGAACGCGACCACGGATTCCAAATTCCTGAGAAAGCTCCGCCAACAGGCAAGAAAGTGGCTATTGTCGGCGCGGGTCCTGCGGGTCTAACGGCTGCGGCTGATTTGGTTAAGCTTGGTCACGAAGTAACTATGTTCGAAGCGCTTCACGCGGGAGGCGGCGTGCTGGTTTACGGCATTCCCGAGTTCCGTCTACCCAAAGCCATTGTCCGAAACGAGGTCAACTACATCGAAAAGTTAGGTGTTGACTTGCGCTTGGGCAACCTAGTCGGCAGGATACACACTATTCCTGAGTTGATGAAGGACGGATACGAGGCTGTGTTCATCGGTAGCGGCGCTGGTTTGCCACAGTTCACAGGATGCCCAGGCGAAAACCTCGGCGGCATCTACTCAGCCAACGAGTTTCTGATTCGCGTTAACTTGATGAAAGCATTCGCGTTTCCAGAGTACGATACGCCGCTGCGCATTGGCAAACACGTGGTTGTTATCGGCGGCGGGAACGTGGCTATGGACTGTGCTCGTTGCTCGATGCGGTTGGGCGCGGATGTGTGTTTGGTTTACAGGCGTTCACGCGACGAGTTGCCCGCTCGAAAAGAGGAGATTGAGAACGCTGAGGAAG
>CAYGYB010000075.1:0-6635 GCA_964354015.1 uncultured Candidatus Bathyarchaeia archaeon | reverse complement strand
CAACGGGTGCGGATGGTGCATTGAAGCCTGCGACTACGGCGCAATTATGCTGCATCCGGAAAAGAAAGTAGTGTTCGTCTGCGACTTGTGCAAGGAGAAGGGCGAACCGCAATGCGTTAAATGGTGTCCTGAGGAAGCATTAGACTTGGTCACAAGCGACGTTCTGGCACAGAAGGCTAGAATAACCGCAGTGAAGAAGCTCTTCCAAGAAGCCATGAAAGAGCCCACGAGAACCCCCTAAAAACTTCCATTTTCAATATTCCGGTCTTATTGTCTATGTTATTTATATAAATGTGTTCTGACCACAGTTCGAGCTACTGCAATTCTATCAAAGAAAAAAGAGGGAATTATGGTTCGCTGTAATCATAGTTTCCAGTGCACAGCACGACATCATATATTGTTATTGCGCCATCGTCATCAATGTCAGAATTGGCCACGTACTGAGGATCAGGATATATTACGGAGTATATGCCGGTGATCTTCACAACGTCATATATGCTAACTACTTTATCGCAGTCGACATCTCCTGTCCAAACGATTTTAACCGTGGGGCCTACGAAGGTGTTGTCAGCAG
Organism: uncultured Candidatus Bathyarchaeia archaeon; assembly: GCA_964354015.1. Taxonomy (GTDB): domain Archaea; phylum Thermoproteota; class Bathyarchaeia; order Bathyarchaeales; family Bathycorpusculaceae; genus JAOZHU01. Next base: position 6,061 of record CAYGYB010000075.1, on the reverse strand, counting down.
TGTCTATTTCTCCAGGCACTGGTGTGGCTACGGCGCTTATGACGTAGCTTCTGTATCGCTCTTGGTTTGCGATCCATGGAATCGTAACGACTTTGGTTTCGCCAGCTGCCAGGGAAACGCTTGTGGATCCAATAGTATTTGTTGCGTTCCAGTAGGCTGTTAGAGTGAAAGTTTCGACGAATAGGCCTTCGTTTGTAACAGTCACGTTGATGTGGTGTGTTCTGTTCTGCGCGAGGTGGGTTTGATCATAGCAAACTCTTGCGTTCGTTACGGCAATGTCTGGCGATGCTAAAGGTGAAGTCACTACTGCAGCCCTTATGAAGGCATGCCATGATGGATTGTAGCCTAAGTACTGCAAGTAATTGACGAGCTCCCATACAGGTACTCCATAAGGTGACGGTGGTAACTGTGGCGGTCCTGTGTAATTCGAGGCTTGGTAGGCGTCTTGAGATACAAATTGGGCATCATTGTGGAGTGCAGTCGGATGTGGATACACATGTGGAACGGGTGAGCGCCCTTTTGGATTTATTTGTGACTCAAAGGCATCCCAATAAGGATCACTGATAAGCAACTCGAGACTCGTGGAGTTTACTCCTGCGCAAGTCACGAAGTGGCCCGATTCTAGGCTTGGGTTGTCGTAGAGCGGTTGCCAAGTTAAACCTGTCCAACTCCAGAATTCAAGGAAGAGCACGACGTCCTGGCATCTCTCGGTTTCATTTTCTATCCACTCAAATTCCGGGAATTCACCAGAGTGAACTTCGAACATGCCAGGCACTCCTTGCTGCACCAGATACTGTGAAATCCCAGACTCCATGTCTTGCCAGCGCGTTCCACTGTGTCCATCAAAAGGGGGTTGTTGGTCGTCTGTGTCCATTAGCCAAGCCAAGTTTCTAACTAGTGGATCAACGTTTAGCACATCATGGTCGTCCCATTGTCCGTATGCAGTTACTAATGGGAAACTGTCGCTTATTGCGGGCGGAGGCACAGGGTATAGGTTGTAAAGTGATTCGTATTCTGAGTCAAGCCACCACAACGAGTTTGCAACTGCTACTGGACCACACCAGGTGTAGATGCCCTGACCTGGACCCCACATGTCTTGGCTCTGATCGAAGTCTGGCATTCCGCTTGGTGCATAATCTGGATACGGCGGTTTAGTATACCACCTCGGATCTAGCGGCGGTTCAATAGGTTCAGCGGTTACACTCCATGGCGGGGGCACTGGTCCATGTGGTAGTGGGTCTGCAAAGTCGATGTGGAATTTGCTGATTCCGTCGGTACCATCTACATGGAAGGTTACGCCAGCCCACTCAGTTGGCCAAACTATTCTCCACCAAGAGCAAGGCTGCGGAAGCCAACCAGGCGGGTCAATCACTTTGAACCAGTTGCATTGCGAAATGCCGTCGATTTTCTTCTCAGCTGCTATTTCATAGGTCGGCTCAAGTCGTATGGGGTCAGGCCACACTTCGTCTATGTGGAACGTTCCGTCTTGATATGATTCGTCTACGTGGAATTCGATGTCGCCTAAGTCAGGATCTATTATCTTCCACCAGGTGCAGGGCATAGGAGTTAGTGAGAGGTCATGGACTCTGAACCACTCACATGGTTGTATGACATCTATTTTCTGTCTAGCTACAGTGGGATATGTTGGCGGTATTTTGAGAGGATCTGGCGATACTTCATCTACGTGGAATATGCCACCTTCAGATTCGTCTACGTGGAATTCCAAGCCGGTTGGTTCGCCCATGTACACTATTTCCCACCAACTGCTAGGTGCAGGATTGAATTCACTAGGCATGAGGATTTCAAACCAGTCGCAAGGAGCAATCGTCGTTATCTTTCGCCGCGCCTCTACCTCGTACCATGGAAATGGTAGCACGTAAGGTCCAGGTGTGATTTCGTCTATGTGGAACTCGCAGCTTTCATTAGTCCAGTCAACATGGAACTCGTATCCTGTTGCGTGTCCAGTCTCTGGATCAATTATCTCCCACCAAGTACTTGGGAGCGGATACCAGTCTCTAGGCCAGTGCACTTCGTAGTATTGGCAGGGTTCTATGACTTCAATTTTTTTCACGGCAGTGACTGGTGCAGGTGGGAGCAGAATAGGTCCACCCGTGGGCACCCAGACGGTATCAACGTGTGCCAGATATGGGGGTTCAAGCATGTCTATATGGAATTCACCTAATGGGGTACCATCAGAGGCCAGTACCTCCCACCATGAACACGGGTTTGGAAGGTAGCCCTGTGGCCAAACAATTTGAATCCAATCACATTGTTCAAGTAGGCCGTTACCGTTGGAGAATTCAAGGAATTGCATCGTTACGTTTGTCCCAAAGATCATTGAAATACCTGACCAGAACGTCATCTCAGTCGTGCTACCGAAGCTGATTGTTTCGCCACTAGTGAAGGTTATGTTACCTCCTACAGCGTAGCTTATGTTCATCGGTAGAAACGCTAGAGAGCCGATAAGCATCAGTGCAATCAAAAGCAAAGCGATAGCACTAAAACTAGGGTTCGTCTTCAATTTCTCCTTTCTCCTTTTAATTCACTATTGAGTAAGGCGATTTCCCTTTAAAACTTTTCGTGTGACTAAGTTCTATAGCGCGGTTCTAATTCACAATTGATAGCAGTTTCTGAAACAGATCGCCGCGCTAAGTTTTGACACTTGCAGAAGAGGAAACCGTTTTGCGAATACTCATCTGCCGCTTCTTTCTCTTGAACAATAAGCAGCAAAATGACGCCATCATTAACACTGACAAAGAAATTGTGAAGCGAAATTCGGGGATTATAAGTATCTCGTGTACTGAATGTGGATACGCAAAATGTATCCATCTGCAAGAACCGTCATCACGAAGAGTGTAATTTGAATAAAGCACTTCTGTAAACCCGTTGTCAATTATCACAACTATTTCTGGCTCCATCAAAGCATGTGGGATGCGAATTCTGCAAAATCCGTAAGTTCCATAGGTGCCATTCACCGTCAATACGATTGTTTTGCTGGTTTTCTCGTAGACAAAGCTAACTATGGATGAGTTGCTGACCACCGTGACATCATAGAATTCTCCTTCATAATCAACTTCGAATTCGCAGAAAATGCCCAAAAGAGGATGTTGGTCGCGGTTGTAATCGTCAATAATGTTGGGAGGGTAGCCTAAACCATCTCTATCCGTGTCCGAACCATCGTAGTTGCTCCAGAAGTTTCCTTCAAAACCGCTATCCCAAGCATTTTGGTATGAATTGATCAAGCTGGCTTGTTCGGTGTTTTCGATGAAGTTGTTGTGGAAAATTTCATTAGAATGCGAAGAGAACAATCGAATTCCGTACAGATTGTTCAGAAGATTGTTGCCTATGATGCTGTTGTTGTCAGCTTCATAGAGCGAGATTCCTTTCTCACACTCGGCAACCACGTTGCCTTCAACTGTGTCATACTTTGCATTTTCAAGACAAATGCCAACCCAATCGTTCAAACAGTGACTGTTCCTTATCGTGTTTGCGTCTGAACGTTGAAAGTATATACCGTAATTGTTGCCTGTTGCGCTCACGTTTTCAATTCTGGAATTGGTGACGTTGTAACAGAACACGCCGTGGCCGTTCCTTGTAAGGCTCAAATCTCGCACGGTTACATTAACGCAGTTGATGAGATAAAGAACCCCTGTGTCTATCTGACTGAGAATTTCATCCTGAGCTCCCATCATGTATTGGATGGATTCACCATCTACTGAATTGCTTGTGTCTATGAGGTTGTCAAAATCTGAAAAGTCGCCGCCGAAAACTCCAAAATTGTACTTGTTGCCAGAGATGTTGCTGCCCTTCAGGACATTATGACCTGAGTACCAAAGCCAGATTCCGTTTTCATGATTCGCATAGACAGTATTATTTGCTATAGTGTTGAAAGTTGAGAAGGAAGCGTAGATCCCTATTCGATTATTCGTAACCAAGCAGTCAGCTATACTACATCCCACAGTGTGGTTTAGGAGAACACCGCAATCCATTCCATATGGTGGATAATCTGACCCACTGTTACGTATGGTGAAGCCAACGATGCTAACGTTGTCAGAGTCGATGCAGAGAACAGTGCCTGCGTGTTGGCCATCCATAACGGTCGTCAATTTGTCTTCCCCTGCAAGTGTTATCGACTTGCGGACAGTGACGCTTTGACAGTAAAGCCCTGACTCAGCCCGCAGCGTATGTCCGTCAAGTGTCTCAGGTGCGTCTATCGCTTCTTGAATTGAAGCATAGGTTATGGCCGTGTTGATGTTGCAGACTGGCAGAGCGTTCCATTGCCGCATAAGCGGATACTGATCAATGTTGTCGCTGTTGATCTGGTAGGATGTGTCACCTATGCCGTCACAGCCCGTTTCATTTTGGTAGATGCTATGATATAGGTCTGTGCCGTTGTATCGACTCCAATAGTTTCCGCCTGAAGGGTAGCCGTCATCCCAGATGTTGCCCGAACCCTTGCATATGAATGGATACGTGTTGTTTACGAAGTTGTTGTGGAAAATAAAGTTCTCAAGAAAGGTTGCGTTGCCGTTCATTGAATTGTCTATCATGCCATCATAGTTATTGTTTGAGACATTGTTTGCGACTATGTTGTTGTAAGCGCATGGCGAATACATGCGGATTCCCTGATCGTTTCGAGTCAGCGTGTTTCTTTTGACGGTGCAGCTTGTCGCAAACTCAAGGTGGACAGCGCCGATGCACCCTGAAATATTATTATCCGCTGCTGTGCAGTCTACAGCGTTGATCAGTCTGATACCGTAGCCGTTACCTTCTATGACGTTACCTATTACGAGTGAACCCCTTGAGTAGTTTAGTCGGATATTGTGGCAGTTGTTGACGAGACGATTGTTTCTTATTTCGCAGTTGTCGGCAAGGTGAACGAGGATCCCGTTCCTAGTCCAGCCCCACCCGCTGTTGCGAATCGTGAAACCAACTATGTCAACGTTATCCGCCGATACTTCCACAACCGTCCCCGCATTGGAGCCATCGATGATGGTTGTTGAGACATTTTCCCCGACAAGCGAAATCGACTTGCTCACGACTACATGCTCATAATAGATGCCGGACGGAACGACGATTGTGGAGCCGTTTTCGGCTTCGTTTATTGCATACTGTATTGAAGTAAAGCTTGCTTGTGAACTGGCGATTGAAATCTCGCCTTGACTAGGCCTGATACGCGAAGCCGAGAGAACGAATGGAAACGATCCGACCATTATAAGAAAACCTGCAAGAACAGAAAACAGGCGCCGTTTCATTCCCTCTCCCCAGAGAACCATTCATTTTACGAGTATTAAGAGTTCTGGAATAGCACTCTAGAACAGAATCAACATGTGCTCTGCGGTTACTTTAAGGCGCGTTGGACGCGAAGAAGAAACTGCTCCAGACATGACATTCAGGACATCCTGCGAGGCAGAACGTGTAGCAAGAGATTCACGATGCCCTGGGCCGACGTGTCCAGTTTAGGAGTCAACCCCCCCCCAAAATCAGTTTTCTCAGGCTGAATAAGAAGGAGGGCGATTTCTGTTTTAGTCGTCTTGGCAAGGTATTCGCAGAATATTCTCAATGGTAGCATGTGCGTTGAAAAGGCAGGATAATCTGCCAGTCGCGCTGGGTCTACTAGTCTTGATTCTCCAGGTTTCAGGCCTAACATTGCAGCATCTATCAGAAGAACACGTGTTGGATTGAAGTCTATGATTTGCTGTATGAAGCTTTCTGGGACAGTTTCGCATTCGATCAGCAAGACATTATTAGAGACCTTTCCACGCAAGTCTTGGACGATTTTCACTCCAACAAAGTCATCCATGCGTATGGGATTGCCAATGCCTGCTATAACGACTCTTTCGGCGTCAGAAAGCCATTTCTTCAACTCTTTCTTGACGTTGTACCTTACTTTAGCCACTCGAAACCGCCACTGCAGAACAGAATAGAAAGGAGAATGGACAAAAGGTTTATCGTCGTAGTGTTTTCACAAGTTTCTTTTGGCTGTTGTAGATTTCAACTGTCAAAGGCATTTGTCCTATCGCATAGTGCGTTGCGCATCCGAAGCACGGGTCGTAAGCCC
>CAYGYB010000074.1:0-6641 GCA_964354015.1 uncultured Candidatus Bathyarchaeia archaeon | reverse complement strand
GCACGACGACGATGAAAGCTTGGACAGAGGCGGAAGGTGCTAAAATCCTGAAAGCGCCGCACCCATAAACTTCTGGTTGCCGCGCCATTCACAAAGCAGCACGGCATTAACCCTCTTTTTTTTCACAGCAGAACAGTAAGCTTACTTTTTGTTTGCTGTTGTTTTGTCAACGGGTTTAAGGTGGACTCAGTAGCGGAAAAAGCTTTCATCAGCCTCCAGCTTAATTTCCCCGCTTTCAGCTTCACCGTACCTCGATTTCCTCATCGTCCAATATTATAGCGCAACGACCAACTTATTTGGGTTTTCTGAAAAGTTTGAACCCTGCGACCCAAGTGACCCAGCGGCTACCGTTGCCTCGCACGTTCCAGACGACGACGGTTAAGCGCCTCGGGAAACTCGATGCGGGAGCAATCCCTTAAAAGGGAACCCCTTGTCCTCCGAGCCTCTCCTTTAGCGCACGAATCCACCACTTGAAGAACCGTTGATTAGAACCAGACCAACACGCGCTCAGCGCTTGCGTTTCCTAATGTAGAAGGCGAAAAAGAACCAACATTCAGCTAATAATCCAGTCTTTCTATTCTATTTTTGAGAATTGGTAGTCTGAGGACTTTGGTTTGTCTTCATGCCTGATTTCATCGCATACAAGCCCATAAGCATGAGGCTTATTCCAACAACAAAATATAAAACATCAGAATAAAATACCATGCCGTCGGGATACGGAAGAGGATAGAAATATTTACTTATGAGCCCCATGGATTCAATAGAGGTTAGGGCAGCAAAGAACAAAAACACCGCCAAACCAACCCAAAAAACGAAGGTCTTCTTTCCTCTAACCGCCATAACTAATCGTTTCCGCACCAGTAGACCTATGAAAACAACAGGCACTAAAATTACGATAGCAATTGCTGCCCATTTTGTTGAGTATACTATGTCAAAGTAAATTTCCCAAGAAACGCGAACGTTTCCAGCAGCATCAGTTCCGTAAACTACTAAACTGTGGGAGCCCCAAGACAAATGAGTTAAAGTTGTATTCCCAGCTATTGCAACTTTTGCTTGTCCGTCTAAGCTGTAACTGAATGATGTAAAGTTAATGTTACTATCGATAACTGCAGGCGCAACAAAAATTAGTTCAACTTCAGATGAGGAATAGACCTTCCTATTCTGCGGAGAATTAACCCAGATGTCTGGTGTAACAAAAGGATTTGCTTTTACCAAATTAACAGACATTGCTCCAACTAATGCTGAGATTAAGAGTGCCAATGTGAGTGTTAGTGCCATTGGTTTTTTCATAAGCGCCAAATAACAATATGTTCAGCTGCCTTTTGTTTCTTACGATTATCCGCCCCTAATCGTATTGCTTGTACCGTTCCCATTCAGTATAACAGACGTTAATCTGTTCCGTTGCCAGCCTTACAGGCAATAAAACTTGAACCCCCAAACCCGAACTTTTCCAATTCTAATTTGTCAAAAAAAGAAAATGGTTAAATTTCTATATTGGTTTTAGTGTCACGTGAAATGTGGCTGGCCCGCCTGGTGGAATAACAAAGAACACAGTATAGCTCTGCTGTGTTGAGGCACCGAAGGTTTGTGTGTAGGGTGCATTGGCGCGTATTTCGAAGTCAGCGCTTTGTATGTCACTTATGATTGGATATAGGTCGCCTGACTTGCAGGTGTGGTTGGTTCCCCCATCCCAGTAGCCTTTATAGATATAGACGTCTGTCCAACCGTTGGCACCACCAGGCATCTTTGTGGCGTTAATTGTCAATTGCCAGTTTTCATTTGCAGCTATCGTAAAAGGCACATAAACAGTAGGCACTGAACTGTTAAGGAATCTTAAACACTCACTTGTTCCGCTAACCGTGAAATCAAGCTGTCCCGTAGGTGTCTGAGCCGCTTGATTTGCAGGAGCCAACAGAAACACAGCGGCAACCGCAGCTAAAGCACATATGACCACGACAGCAACAACCAAACCCATTATTTTCTTATTCATTTTTCTATCCTCCCGCATATTATATTTGCTTCAAGGGACCTGACACTAATCCTGCATGAACCTCTATCAAACCTTCTTAAAGCTGGCATCACCAGCGGACACATTTATCGATATGCCTATTTAATCACATCGTTAAATAGTATAGAGCAACTTTGGAAACCTTAACGCACTTAGATTTTAATGATTATTTTTTTCCAGTAAAGAATTGCTGCCACTGCCCAGCAGAAAGCAAGGAACGCAAGCGTATAAATGAATGAGCCGTGCAGAGGACCAGCCCATGAAACGAAAAGCCCCTCGTATATCAGCGACTTAAGCGACGTGTGGATGAGGGCGAGGTTCAAGATTTCCGATAGCACGTACACGAATAGGGCGTTGAGTCCTAGGATTGAGAAAGGCTTAGCCCAAGCGATACGCCCTTTCACATCTATCACGTAGAAGAACGCTGCCAACAAGATAAGTGATATTCCACCTGTCACTGCAACGTAGGAGCTCGTCCATAGGTTCTTGTTTATGGGGAACCAAAAGTTCCAAATTAAACCTATACACAGGGAGAGTATCCCGAAATAAAAAAGGTTCACTGCCTTCACCCGAGGCTTCCTTTCTGATTTCAAGTATTGCCCTGCTAAGACCCCCATTAGCGATGTTGCTATGGCTGGCAAAGTACTCAGTATCCCTTCAGGATCCCAACTGCTCGTGTAAAGATGCCCATTAAGCAGCGACCTGTCTACATATGCAGCCAAGTTCCCCTCTGGAGTTAAGACGCCAGCACCATATCCCGGGACTGGCACGAATGCCATTAGCATCCAGTAAGCTATCGGAATCGCCACGGTCAGAATTATTCGCCATTTAGGTTTAAGAAACAGAAAAATTAAAGAGGCAAAGAAGTAGCAGAGAGCAATCCTCTGAAGAACACCCATGACTCGGATCGTTGCCAAGTCAAAAGTCGAAAACCAATTAATGAAAAGACCTATGGCAAAAAGAATGATTGTGCGTCGTGCCACAAGTAAGAGCAGCTTTTTCCTGCTTGTTCCTTGTTCGATTTTCTTTGAAAAAGCATAGGGTATCGCCGCACCTAAGATAAAGATGAAAAATGGAAAAACTATATCAGCGAAAGTCAAACCGTTCCAAGTGGCGTGTTGAAGAAAGCTGTAGTACGCGTCGCCGCCCGGGTTGTTGACAAGAATCATCAAAGCAACCGTCAATCCTCTGAAAACGTCAAGTGATACCAGTCTTCCCTTAGAGAAGTAGCCGTCTGTGTTTGCCGTCTTGTTTACCACCCTCCGATGTGACTTCAGTATGTCTGTCCTTTAAGTCGTCTTTGGAATAATTAAAAGCTTGTTAGGCAGTCGCTATTTAAAAAACATTGGCAGTTTTGGCAGACCAGCACCCCTGCCTGCTCCGAAATAAGTGAAAACAATTTATATTCTTCTTTTGCTTATTTCTGCTTGATTTCAATTAGTTTGCAAACGCGCTGAAGAGTTCCACTAAAAATGAGAAAATGGGAATGGGGAAAATGAAGGCAATATTGACCATTCTACTTATCTTCTTTCTAGCATCAACGTTGCCGTATACACCAGCAGCAAAAGGGCAGAGTCCAGCTCCTGAAAATACTCTGGTAGTGTGCATAGGGGCTCATACTGATGACATAGACATAGCAATCTCCGGAACACTCTACAAAAATGACATCGGAAAACACCCAATATTGTGGTTGATTGTTACTGACGGAGGAGCAGACATAGATGAATATCAATACGAAAGCAATTCTTCGCGGAATTGGATAGTCAACGACGGCCAATTCGTAATTGCCTGGAAAGCCCCTGATGGAAGTAACGTGATCAGAGCGTTCTATTCGGCAGACATGGCCAAAAAGAGATGCGGCGGCTATTTCGAAGGACTCAACTGGAAAGAGGAGCCAGCTTCACATAATTCTTCCTTCGGAGTTGAATACGATTGGAGAACACGAGTAAGCAACTTCGTTGGCGCAACCATTGAGAAAATCCAACTGAGCTACTTGGACCCAAATGACACCACGAAACGGTTAACGTACCCTGACGGAGCCCTAGCAAACGCAGAAACCGCCTACACAAACAGCATAGCAACGAACCTGGCAAGCGAAATCACAAAGTTAGTTGAAGCAAAAAATTATTCGAAAAGCCTGATAAAAATATGCTCCCATGCAACTGAAGAAGTCTCCACGAACGCTAACGAACATTCAGATCATAAAGTCACAGGAAACGCGGTTCGCCAAGCAATCGATCTCTTGCATGAAACTTATGGCTTCGGTCAAATAGACGCTAAATGGTTTACAATTTACAGTCCAATCGACCCCAAATCTGGATACGTGAGAGTTGATGACGACATTTCCCAACAGGAAACGCAAAAATCAGAACTTGCAAAGGCATGCTGGGAAACTGAAGCGGTGCATACGCGATCCATAAACTATACTTGGACAGAGTATCCCGAAGACCCTAGCCAATATGAGTACACAGTAGTCCAGAGTTACTATGCACCCTCGCCGCCGTCATTCCAGGCATTCATTGACTGGTTGGTCTCTCTCTTCAACAGCATAGTCCGCCAATACCCTCTTGCCGTAATAGTCGTTGTCATAGTTGTCATCATCGCCATCGCCGTAGCTGCCAGAAAGAAAAAGGGCAAATGACTTTCCCAAAAATCGGTTCAGAGTGGACCAACATCATCAGCGGAAAAATTTGCGTTTAGGCTTTGATGACGTTTTCTTGCTGCACTCTGAGCGACCCTTTATTTCCAACTCGCAGTTGCTTCTCGCCCTTGAACGCAAACGTGCGTGCATTTTTAATCTGGATGTTGTCGCCCACTGAAACGCAGCCTATCTGATCATTCCAGAGACAAAGTTTAATCGTTCCAGTTTCATCTCCAATCACGGCGTTAGTCACAACAGCGTTATTTCCAAATCGTGTATACACGTATGTTGGCTCTGGAATCTCTAGAACCATTGCGTTAAGGTTAACATGGCTCATGCCAACCCGCAAATCTTTGATTACATTTGACTGAAGCAGGCTACTCTTTCTAGCTATGTACCTGCGAATCTTGTCGGCGTCCATGAACTTTCTAAGTGGATTAGCCTTCTCCAAAAGAAACTCTTCAGAAACTCTTAACTGCGCAACCACTGTGGAGCCTTGCATCATCAAAAAAATCCGTTCAGCCCCTACTTTACCTCGGCACTCGATTGAAATTTCGCCGCACCCTGCTTTTTGCTGCTCTTTCGTTGAAATTAAAGCTTGAAAAAGCCTGTCAGGATCAACACTATACTTCACTGAAAGAAAAGCGAGATATTCGCCCAACGGCACCTTTTTCTCTCTCAAATCCGTCGCCAGTTACTTGCCAGAACCATTTGCAGAAAAGCAAACATCCACATGCCTCAGATATACGCTTTCTCAGACAATTCCAGCAGCCATAATGAAATGGGAACTACCTATATTAGTCTAACCACAGCGAAAACACGTTCTCCATACTTTTTCTAAACGTTTACTTCTGTTCATAATCAGCGTTATCAGCTTTAGGAGAAGCTAAATGAAATTAATGCCATGTCATGTGAAGAGTTAAATAGCATTTTGCTTTCAAATAGCCACTAGCAGATTCGATTGGAGTAGAACCGTTTGGAAAGAAAAGGACCCCTGTTTATTGTGCCGTGGCGATGCACTTTCGCCTGCGACAGCAGTTGTGCACACTGTGCCTCAGCAGCAAAGCCTCCTTTTCCAGATGAGGTTGACACTGCAGGCGCACTGCGCATAGTTGACCAAATATACGATTTTGGCGCCAGCTTCCTCGGAATAAGCGGCGGAGAACCATTCCTGCGCAAAGACCTTTTTCAAATAGTAAGTTACGCCAAGAAGATTGGCTTAAACGTAAGCATAATCACAGATGGGCACCTCCTTGATGAAGTAGCCTTTGATGGCATCGTTAAGAATGAAGTTGGCGTATCAGTTAGCATAGATGGCGCCGAAACAACAAACGATGCGATTCGCGGGAAAGGTGCGTACGCCAAAGCAGTCGCTGCAATTGAGAAATTATCCGCTGCTAAACTGCTGAACTGTCTTGTGTACACGTTTGCCAACTTTGGTGACGGAAAGACAAACGTTAACGCCGAAGATTTCACTCATGTGCTTAATTTGGCGCAGCAGCACGGTGCAAGGTGGGTGGTCTACCACGGATTCATCCCGTACAGCAACGCAGAAGCCAGCCTTAAAGCAAATCCTTCGCCTCTGCAGTACGAGTGGGCTTGGAACAAGCTTTACGATTTACGCTCGGTGTATAATGGTAAGCCTGAAATCAACGTGTACTATCCATCCTTTGCGCGAATAGCAAAACAAAGAGGAATGCCCGATTTTGATAACTGGTACAACAATTTCTTCTTGGGAAGATGCTTCTTCGGAAAGTTCATGAGCATAGCCGAGAACGGCGACGCTATTCCCTGCAGCTTTAATGATGCGTACCGGTTTGGAAACGTCAAAGACAAATCTCTTAAGGCTATATGGAGTGACCTGCAGACTTCCGAGTTCTTCGCTAAAGTCAGAGACAAAAACAACATTAAAGGAAAGTGCGGAGTCTGCGAATACCGAGAAATATGCGGAGGCTGCCGTACAGCAGCGTTATTCTATACAGGCGATATTCT
>CAYGYB010000073.1:0-6667 GCA_964354015.1 uncultured Candidatus Bathyarchaeia archaeon | reverse complement strand
GTGCTGAGGGCTGGTAGATCAGTCTGGTACGATCGCCACGTTGGCATCGTGGAGGTCGCGGGTTCGAATCCCGCCCAGTCCACCACAAACCTGCATGAAAACGCAATTCTCACGCGAGTTTCAGCCTATTTATAGTTTAAATAAGGGGGCTATAGTTTTTTCCGAGCACTAGTTTTTCGCTCAAGCGATGTGTATTTGTGTTGTACACAGCTACAAATGTGAATTCGGAATGCAGAACGTTTATTTTGGCTCTGTCATTATCCTAATCGCTGCGTGATCTTTCGTGTGCAAGAAAGCCAAGCTCACCTTCAGGAAAATGCTTAACAACTGCGGCTATTCCGGAAAAGTTGCGGATGAGCTTTGGAAATGGTATGATTTCTCCGAGAAAAAAGGCGTTGCCAGCTTCTAGAAGCATCAATTAGCTCCTGTTCCTCGTCAGCGTTTCCAGCAACCGCGTTCCGAATGGCTTAAATGGCGTAACCGTTTTAAATGATGAAATATTAAGGTGAAAACGCTTGGTCTCCCGTTCAGCTAAAACTAAACTGAAAGCAATTCTCATCATCGACGTGATAATCGTAGCTGCAGCGGCTGGAATCTTTTTGTACCTTCAAAACACAGGACAGCTGGCTGGTGAGACCCAGGAAGCCGAATTCACAGTAACTGACCTTGTCATTAACCCGCTTGAAGCAGAAATAGGCGAAAACATCACAATTTCAGCCAACGTAACCAACATTGGCGAAATAGAAGGAAGTTACATGCTGAACCTCACAATAAACGATGTGCTAAAAGAAAACCAAACAATCCTACTTCCAAGCGGAACATCCAAAATAGTAGAACTCACAGCAAGCGAAAACGCTGAAGGAAACTACACCGTAAAAATAGAAAACCTAACAGGAACATTCAAAATCAAAACGCCAGCCCCAACAACAAGCAACATAGTCCTATCCAAACTACTTGTAACTCCCTACGAAGCTAACATTGGTTCCCCCGTGAACATCAAAGTTACCGCAAACAATCCCGGAACCACACCAGACAGACTTTTAGTTAAAGTCACGATCGACGGAGCACCTGCGGACAGCAAAACAATGGAGTTGGACCCAGGACAAAGCTCAATCATGGAATTCACAGCCAACGCAACAAGCGAAGGAACACACAGGGTTAAGGTTAACGCCCTGTCCGATTCATTCAGAGCAGTTCCCGCGGGTATGCACACCGTTACTGTCCTCATATCTCCCGTTCCTAAAGGAGGTGGTGGAAAATTCACAATAAACGGCGAAGAATACATAACACCTTACTCAGCACTTTTGCCCGAGGGAACATACACTGTTGCAATGCCAAGCACAGACCCAACTGGCCAATACGGATTCTTAAATTGGGAAAACAGAGACACCAACCCCACAAGAACAATAAGCCTAACAACGGCGATTATATTTGTTGCATACTACGAGCACGGCACATCCTGCCCTTCACTGTTCATGTGGAACGGAACCGACTACGTTTATGTTGCAGAAGTCTCAAACCACGGCTGGCTAGGCTACATGGACTACATTACCGACGACCCAAACTGGTCTATTGTATACTGGAGAAATAACCCATGGGATTACATCCTCCTAGACAAAACACAGTTGCAGCAAAGAAATGGCTATTACGATATGACCCTGACTCAAAAATGGAACGAAATATTCTACTTAGACACAGCTCACATGGTGGTTGTTGACCATCCATCAGACGTAAATGTCTACTCAACCATGGTTGAGCAATATCTCGACCCTGCCTACATGGGCAAGATTTACACAGTAAGCAAGAACCCGTCTTCGCCGATTTCCGCTGTCAACGAAAAAGGCGAAAACGTCCTGCCCCAACTACATGCAATAGATGACGTGTTCACGCCGGCAATCAACGGAATTCAAAGCCAATCATGGGACAACATCTCATGGAACAGGTTAACATTAGATTTAGGCAACCTATCCAGCGCAAAACAAATCAAACTCATAGCCAGAGGAATAGTTGATTGGGGTGCAGCTGACGACTACAACAGTTGGATAAACAAGTTCTTCGACCCAACCCATCCAGCACCGCCTGGAACGCAAATTACGCCAACGCCATACATGGAAGTAAAAGATGCAAATGGCAATTGGGTACGTGTCCCAGAAAGCAGACAATTTCCGATACCGCCCGATGTCGTCGCCAGAACTTTCATCGTTGACTTAACAGGACTTTTCCTCACAGACGACTACTCAATCAGAATAAACAATTTCTGGAACGTAACCTACGATTACATCGCAGTAGACACGACCACACAAGCAAACATTACAACACAGGAAATTTACCCCCACGCTAATCTTTACCAAACATTCACTACTGACTCGGTTTCCTCAGGAAACTTCACAAGATACGGTGACGTAACGCCGCTGGTGCTCAACGCAGATGACATGTTTGTAATTGGAAAACAGGGCGACACAGTTTCCTTAGTGTTCCCTGCCGCTGACCTCGCGCCTCCTGCAGAAGGCATGGAAAGAGACTGCTTCCTTTTTGTCTTCCTCTGGTTCAAAGATGAAACTGGAAACTGGGGATACGGATTCAACTTCACAGTAGACCCCTTACCTTTCCAAAACATGAGCGGTTTCCCATATCCACTGGATACAGAGAGTTATCCAAACGACGACGCACACTTGAACTATCTCCAAGAATATAATACCAGAGTAATAACACCATCCAGCCAACCCCAACCCCAAAAATCCCACCTTGCAACATGGATTATCACTGTCAGTATAATAGTAGCCGTTGTCAACTCAGGCGTTCTAGTCTACTTTAGGAAACGTAGTCGATAACGTCACCGTGCATCAAAACCTGCAGCAAAAAGAAAATCGTTTCACGCAAAAACATCATGTCTACACCAGCTTCTGGTGTGATTGACTCCATCCTACACATTATTTGTGTAAGCTTTAAATTCCACAGCAGCCATTTCCATATTCAAAACCCAAAAAAGAGGTTTTGAACATGCCGCTGACGCTTGGACCGCAAATCCGCATCTTGGAGCATTGCCACCTTGTTATCATCTAGAGCAACATTTTGCATTGTAGAATGTTCCCAACAGGTTGCAAGTTATGCTTCAGGTATAAGAAACTGCTTCTACAAACTACTCTTGAAGGCTAACTGAATGGTGTTGGCAATCGTAGGTGAAATACTGAAACTGATGGTGCTTGCGGGACTAGGGTTAGCTGGAATACTAGTTATTCTATTATGGATGAAAAATTTAACCAGAAAAGTAACCTACCTGCGACTTTTCATTCAAGTAGTATCCCTTGTGGCTATTTACTACTTATTCACTTATCCCATATGGCTACTTGCTGCTTTAATCGTGATTCTCGCCATAACTCTCGTTATAGGGCGTTTCTTCTGCGGCTGGCTCTGCCCCTTCGGCTTCTACCTAGACGTGATCACTCTGCTCCGAAAAGCCTTCAAAATACGCTACCGAAACCTCCCTGAAAAACTCAACAAAGCCCTGCACGTACTCAGGTATGGACTTTTAATCTTCTTCCTGATCCTGCCCTTTCTGCTAACGCCCATAAACCCGTGGCAGTGGCCCTTATCCTTATTCCTCTCAGGTCCCTTCAAGCCCATACGAGTCTTGATAGCTCCTTTAACCCCGCTTATCGTGCCATGGACAGAAGAATTAACGGCAATCAACGGCGTTAACCTTAGTTACCCGTACCTTGACCAAATAATCGCCTATTCTAGTGCGGATCTCGTGTGGATTTTCATGTTCATTTTCGTTGCGTTGACAGTGGCAAGTTCGTTCTTCATGAGGCGCTTTTGGTGCAGGTTCTGCCCCACAGGAGCGTCACTTGCCATCGTCAACAAGTTTAAAGCCTTCAAAGAAGTTCCCGCCCTTCACATTTACAAAGAGGAAGAAAAATGCACGAAATGCGGAATCTGCAAAAGAGTTTGCCCATTGCAAGTTACGGAAGTATACGAGCAGAAGGGCGGAAAAATTAATACTTCACTGTGCATGCTGTGTTTCCGATGTGTGGAAATGTGCCCTTACGAAGACTGCTTGAAAGTGAAATTCGCTGGAAAAACAGCTTTCAAGTCTCGAAACTGGTTAGAACCACCAGAAAGTGAGTGAAGAATTAAATGAAAACCCAAAGTAAAGAAAAAAGATACATGCCTGAAATCCCTCAGAAGGAAATCGAAGAACTGCGAAAATCCATCAAAACCTCTTCTCAAAGAATTATTGCCGAAAACATTGAACGGATGAAAAAAACATCGCAGAACCGACCCGAAGCAATGCAGTATTTTGATGAAATCGCAAACTTTTTTGGTCAACGCGAAAAAGAAATTCAAGCTGCAAAAGAGAACGGCAAAAAAGTCATCGGATACTTCTGCACGTTTGCACCTACAGAGTTAATATTAGCCGCAGACGCTATTCCAGTTCGTGTAAACTCAGGCTGGTATGACGCCGCTAAACTCGGAGACAGAATCGTGCCAGTGGAAGTTTGCCCCATCATACGCTCAACGATAGGCGCAAAAATGATTAATTCATCTCCATACCTCGAATTAAGTGATGCTTTAATAAGCGTTACAACATGCGATGGCATGACAAAACTCGGCGAAATTCTAAGCGATTCCAAACCAGTTTGGACGATGCCTATTCCACGGGTAAAAGATTCTGCCCAAGCAATGCGTTTTTGGCGTGAAGAACTCCTCGCCGTAAAAGGACAAATCGAAACATTAACGGGCAATAAAATAACTGGAAAGAAACTGAAAGCCGCAATAGAGCTAACTCAAAAAGCAACCAAAGCTTTTCGCAGACTGCAGGACATAAGAAAAGGCGCTCCAGTCATAATGGGAAGAGACGCCATGCTGGTTAACCAAACATACATGTGGGACGACATAACGCGATGGACTGAAAAGACTGAAGCGTTATGCGACGAACTTGAAAAAATGGCACGCGAGAAAAACTGGGCTTGCCCGCCAGACACGCCCAGAGTAATGATAACTGGTACACCGATGATATGGCCTGATAATTGGAAGGTTCCCACGTTGATTGAAGAAGCCAAGCCTCAAGGCGTCCTTATTGCTGATGAACTCTGCTCAAGCGAAAGACTGCTTTACGACCCCGTGGGAGTGGATGAATGGTCAATGGATGACATGTTCAAAGCCATATCTGAAAGGTACCTCATGGCATCCACCTGCCCATGCTTCACTTCAAAAGACGGAAACGAAGACAGAATCAACTGGCTCCTAACAAAAGTTAAAGACTGGAAAATCAACGGCGTAATCTACTACGTGGTCCGCGGCTGCATGCTCTACGCCATGGAATACACACGAGTCAAACGAGTCTTAGACCACCTGAATATTCCCGTGTACTATTTGGATACTGATTACACACGAGAAGACGTAGGACAACTGAAGACACGAGTTGAAGCCTTCCT
Source organism: uncultured Candidatus Bathyarchaeia archaeon (assembly GCA_964354015.1). Classification (GTDB taxonomy): domain Archaea; phylum Thermoproteota; class Bathyarchaeia; order Bathyarchaeales; family Bathycorpusculaceae; genus JAOZHU01. The sequence continues at coordinate 1,229 of CAYGYB010000073.1, read as the reverse complement.
AGAAATGCTAACTGCAAGAATCGACATATAGAGGTGCATACGTCATGATAACCATCGGAATAGATTTAGGCACTCAAAGCGTGAAGGCAGTAATCTTGAAAGATGGAGCAGCCCTATCCCGGGGTCAAGCTTTTTCCGGGTTTGACCCCGCGAAAGCAGCTGAGCAAGTTGTCGCTGAAGCCTTAAAAAAGGCGCAGCTATCCCTTAAGGATGTGAAGCACGTGACTGCAACTGGCTCAGGCATGGACATGGCGCCATATGCTAACAGTACGATTAGCATGATGAGTGCTGATGCAAAGGCAGGAGTCCACCTTTTTCCTAAAGCCAGAACAATAATTGATGTTGGCGCAGAAGAAGCACGAGCTGTCAAATGCGACGAGAAAGGCATAATGATCGATTTCGTTGTAAATGAGAGATGCGCAGCTGGCGCTGGCACATTCATCGAAGCGATGGCTAGAGCCTTAGAGGTGAAGCTGGAAGAGATGGGTCCACTTTCGCTTAAGGCGGAACGGGCAAGCCCGATAAACGCGACATGTGTAATATTCGGTGAGTCAGACGTGGTAAGTTTGATTCATCGCCAAGAATCCAAACCTGAAATCGCAAGAGCCATATTTGACGCCATGGCTGACAGAGTATCATCAATGGTGTACAGGTTAGGCGTGAATCCTGATGTGGTTTTAGTCGGCGGCGTTGCTAAAGATGTTGGTTTCGTGGCGTCTCTGAAGAGAAAATTAGGCATCGACATTTTAATACCCGAGTACCCAGAATTTATTGGCGCACTAGGCGCTGCGCTTGTTGCAGCCAGCCGCGTTAAAAAGGTGTAAAAAGATGGAAGAGCCCCCGAAAAAGGATGATGTGGAGTACTGGAGATGGCAAGAATACCACAGAATCATGCCTGCTAAAAAGTGGAAAAACAAAGACTTAATCACCGCAGGCGTGGACGTCGGCTCAGTCGGCTCCAAAGCAGCGATAATGATTGACGGCGAAATCTACTCATGGGGCGTAATGCGCACTGGCTCAAATAGCCCAGACAGCGCCAAAAAAGTGCTTAGTTGGGCCATGGAAGGAACTGGACTGAAAGTTGACGATTTCAAGTACATTGTTGGAACAGGCTACGGGAGAGTAAATGTCCCAATGGCTAACAAGGCAATCACCGAGATTGCTTGCCACGCAAAAGGTGCAAATTACATTTGGGGACCCAGCGTTAGAACCGTGCTGGATGTTGGCGG
>CAYGYB010000072.1:2186-6693 GCA_964354015.1 uncultured Candidatus Bathyarchaeia archaeon | reverse complement strand
CTTGCTCACCAGAGTTTCCACGGCAAGTCGTCCATGTACTCGTTCAAAGAGCGAATCGTAACCTCATCATTTTCTTTCTGTTGCAAAACCTTAACAAGGGCAGAAGCCAACTCAAGGTTCGTAATCACGGGAACGTTAAATTCCACAGCCTGCCTTCGAATAATGTACCCGTCAGTTAACACATCCGAGTAACTCTTCTGCTTGTTCCCCATAGGCACATTTATGACCAAATCGATTTTGCGCTCTTGAAGATAATCAAGAATATTCGGGTTCGCATCAGCCTCCTTAACCTTGCAGAGAACCGTCACAGTGTTTATTCCCGCCGCACGCAACGCTTCAGCCGTATGCTCCGTAGCGTAAATCTTGAAACCCATCTCCTCAAAAGCCTTCGCCAACGGCACAACCCTTCTCTTCGGCTCTTCACCGCCAACAGTTATGAGCACCGAACCTCCACGAGGCGGAATCCTGAACTCCGCAGACTGCAACGCCTTAGAGAAAGCATCCGCAAAATTCTCGCCCAAACATGCTACTTCACCTGTGCTGAGCATTTCAACGCCTAACACTGGGTCTGCACCACTTAAACGCATAAAACTGAACTGCGGCACTTTAACGCCAACATGCTTGATAGGCGGCAACCCGCATGTTTTCAGCTCCTTGAATTTTTTGCCCAGCATCGCCAACGTAGCAAGCTCAATGAGATTCAAACCGCGAGTCTTGCTCACAAACGGCATGGATCGCGAAGCCCGCAAGTTACATTCGATAACGTGGACAACGCCGTCCTTCACAAGATACTGAATGTTGTATGGACCCTTAATTTTCAGGGCGTTAACGATTTTCCGTGTACAATCCTCAATCTTCCCCTGAACCTCAAGAGAAAGCGTTTGAGGCGGAATACTCATCGTAGCGTCGCCACTGTGAACCCCAGCGTTCTCCACATGCTCCATTATTGCGCCGATAACGCAGGTTTCGCCGTCAGAAACTCCATCCACCTCAACCTCTTTCGCCTTGTCTATAAACTTGGAAATCACCACTGGATGATCACGGGAAACTTTAGCCGCCAAATTGAGAAAGTTCTCCAGCATCGTCTCGTTGTACGCCACACGCATCGCAGAACCTGACAGAACATAACTTGGACGCACAATAACTGGATAACCAATCTTCTCCGCAAACCGTTTCGCATCACTTATTGACGTAAGTTTACTCCAGTCTGGCTGCGGAATGCCCAGTTGATCCAGCAACGCACTGAATTTTGAGCGGTCTTCAGCCACATCAATGTCTTCCGCCGTTGTGCCCAGCAACTTCACGCCCGAAGTTGCCAGTTTCATGGCTAAATTGTTCGGAATCTGACCGCCAACGCTGGCTATGATGCCTAACGGGTTTTCCTTCTCATAAATATCCAAAATTCTTTCAGTAGTCAGTTCCTCAAAGTACAGTTTATCGGAAACATCATAATCCGTCGAAACAGTCTCAGGATTATAGTTAACCATTATGGCTTCATGAACGCCGTTTTTCTTTAACGCCCAAATCGTGTTGACTCCGCACCAGTCGAATTCCACGCTTGAACCTATCCTGAAAACTCCAGCGCCCAAAACCATAACCTTGCTTTTTTCAGTGTCCAAGTCTAAGTCGTCTTCGTCTCCACCATAAGTTAAATATAGATAGTTGGTTTTGGCTGGCCACTCAGCAGCAAGCGTGTCTATCTGTTTGACTACTGGAACGATGCCTGCGGTTTTCCTGAACTGCCGTACTTCAGCCTCACTGACACCTGTGCAAATTGCTATTTGCTCATCAGAAAAGCCAAGGCGCTTTGCTTCACGCACAGTTTCCCGCGCTGCGCTGTCCTTGAACTGCAGCGCACGCAGTTTCTCTTCCATACTGATGATGTTCTGGATTTTATGCAGGAAAAACGGGTCAACACCGCTCAAAAGGTAAATCTCTTCAACAGAAACACCCATCTTCAAGGCTTTAACTATCTTGAAAAGCCGTTCGTCAGTCGGATTCGCCACCACATCTTTAACTTTCTCCACTGATTCAACTTCTGAATCATCTGGGTTACAAACAAGCCCCACCTTACCCGTATCCAACATCCGCACTGCCTTCTGCAACGCCTCCTCAAAGCAACGTCCAATCGACATCACCTCGCCCACAGAACGCATCTGAGGACCAATGTGGCGATCTGCATTCTTGAACTTCTGCAAATCCCACCGTGGAATCTTAACCGTAATATAATCCAAAGCTGGCTCAAAACAAGCAGTGGTAACCTCAGTAACCTTATTTATCAACTCTGGAAGCGTATAACCTATCGCTAACTTCGTAGCTATATACGCCAATGGGTACCCAGTAACCTTGCTTGCAAGTGCCGAACTCCTCGACATACGCGAATTAACCTCTATAACACGAAACTCCTCCGACATCGGATGCAAAGCCCACTGAATATTGCATTCACCGACGATACCTAAACTCCGTATGGCATCTATCGACGCAGACCTAATCAGGTGATATTCGCGGTTGGACAATGTCTGCGAAGGCGCAACAACAATCGAATCACCCGTATGCACACCCATCGGATCAAAATTCTCCATGTTACAAACCGTTAAGCAGTTATCCGCGTAATCACGCATAACTTCATACTCAACTTCCTTCCAGTGACCCACATATTCTTCCACAAGCACCTGAGTTATTCGGCTCTGAGCCAAACCACGCGTAACTATTTCCCTTAACTCCCACGCATTATGAGCTACGCCTGCACCTCTACCACCCAGAGTATACGCAACCCGAACTATAACTGGGTAACCAATTTCGTTAGCAACATCAAGGGCTTCCCGCACCGTCGTAGCAGACTTACTCCTCAACGGCGGAACCTTGGCCTTAATCATCGCCTGCCTAAAACGCTCTCTGTTACCAGTATCCTCTATCGCTTCAATAGGTGTCCCCAACACTTTCACGTCGTACTTCTCGTAAACACCCTTTTTCGCAAGCTCAACACCACAGTTTAGCGCCGTTTGCCCTCCGAAACTTAGCAGGATACCATCAGGTTTTTCTTTTTCAATTACTTTTTCCACGTATTCAGGCGTTACTGGAAGCAAGTACACTTTTCCTGACAACCGAGGATCAGTTTGGATGGTGGCTATGTTTGGGTTTATCAGAACGGTCTCGATGCCCTCTTCCTTCAAGGCTTTGAGACACTGGCTTCCAGAATAATCAAACTCGGCAGCTTCCCCGATTTTTATGGCACCGCTGCCCAGCACTAGCACCTTGCGTATCCAATTGAGCTTCGGCATGTCTACACAGCCTCCATCAACTTCGAAAACATATCAAACAGAAACTCGGTGTCGTAGGGTCCAGGCGAAGCTTCAGGATGCCACTGCACTGCAAAAACTGGTTTGCTCCTATGCTTCACGCCTTCAACAGTCTTGTCGTTAGCGTTTATGAACCAACATTCCAAAGGTGACTTTTCAAGGCATTTCTCGTCAATTGCGTAACCGTGATTCTGAGTGGTGATGTAACAGCGATTCGTCTTCAAGTCTAAAGCAGGCTGGTTTTGGGAGCGGTGTCCATATTTCATTTTGTAAGTGTCTCCGCCCATGGCAAGCGACAGTATCTGGTTACCTAAGCAGATGCCCATCACGGGAACCTTCTCCACGAGCTCTTTAACGCAAGATATTGTCTCAATACATTTTTTCGGGTCGCCGGGACCATTACTCACGACGACGCCGCGTGGTTTGTACTCTAAGATTTCTTTGGCTGAAAAATCATAAGGCACTCTTACAACGTTGACACCGCGTTTCAGGAAATTCCGCAGAATACTGTTCTTAACTCCAGTGTCAATCAAAACAACCGTGTTTTTGCCTTCGACGTTGTAATGCATGGGCTCTTTTACGGTTACTTGCTTGACTAAATCTGTCAGGTTTGGGTCTGGAATAGTTTTGGCTTCCCGCAAAAGGCTGTCAACGCTTGGCTCGTCTCCAGCTTCGCATACCTGCAGAATGCCTAGCATGACGCCGTGGGTTCTGAGCTTCTTTGTGAGGCGTCTCGTGTCGATGCCATAGATGCCTGGGATGCCTTCGTCGGTTAGCCATTTGTCCAAGGTTCTTGTTGACGCCCAATGGTATGGTTGCTCGCATAGTTCGTGAATGACGAGCCCTTGCACTTGGATGCGGTCTGACTCAAAATAAAGTGGGATGCCGAAGTTAAGGTCGTAGGGTGGAACGCCATAGTTGCCCACAAGAGGATAAGTTAAAGTTAGAATTTGCCCTTTGTAGGAGGGGTCTGTGAGGGCTTCTGGGTAGCCGACCATGGAAGTTGAGAAGACTACTTCGCCTGTGGTTTTTCGTGTTGCTCCAAAACCGTGACCCGTGAAAACGGTGCCGTCTTCTAAAAGTAGAACCGCTTTTTTATTTTTGCTAGAGCTATGTTGCGGGACCAATGCCCTATACTACCTGCCGTTTTGAATTTTTAAATCTTGTGTTTTCAGGGGAATCCGCGTCGGAATAGGATTTGACCGTTG
>CAYGYB010000072.1:0-2086 GCA_964354015.1 uncultured Candidatus Bathyarchaeia archaeon | reverse complement strand
GACCTGAAAGGAACATTGTATTTCCGCACCAGCATGTTAGCTAACTCTGTTGCAGCTGCAAAACTCGTTAAGGCTTTGCTGGAAACATCCGCTGTAACTTTCAAATTGGGAATAAGCTTGACGAACATATCCAAAGCGCTGCTTACGTTTTCAACGGTTGCCCAAAGTTTAGGCGTGATTTCTTGGAAATCAAGATTGTAAGTTGACGGTAAGCTCTTTAAGGCGGCGGCAGAAGCTACAAAGTCGCCCAGCACGTGGCTGGCTCGTGCGCGGATAACCTCCAACACTTCTGGATTCTTCTTCTGGGGCATGATGCTGCTTGTGGAAGCAAATTCGTCTGGAAGCTCTATTACGCCGAAGTCTGGAGAACTCCAGACAATCAAGTCCTCAGCTAATCGGCTTAAGTTCACGGCGATAAGTGTTAGCGCCGCGGTGGTTTCGAGGATGAAGTCTCGGCTGCCCACAGCATCAATTGAGTTTTCAACTATGTCGTTGAAGCCTAGAAGTTCAGCGACGCGTTCGCGGTTAATTGGGAAACTCGTTGTGGCTAAAGCGCCTGCGCCCATTGGGCAAAGGTTAACTCTCGCGTAGGTTTCCTGTAATCTCTGCAAGTCGCGCTCTAACGCGTCGAAATACGAGAGAAGATAGTGCGCGAAGGTTACAGGCTGCGCTGGCTGCAGATGAGTGTATTCGAGAATAACGGTTTTCGTGTGTTTCTCAGCCGTTACCACTAGGCTTTCCTGCATCTGAACCACGGAAAGCATCAGACTGAGCAGGCTTTGTCTCAGCGCCATGCGGATAGCCGTGGCAACCTGATCGTTTCTGCTCTTGGCAATGTGCAGGTTTCCGCCTGTTTTCCACCCTACCTCCTTAAGCACGGCTTCTTCTACAGCCATGTGCACGTCCTCAGAAGAAGCATCTAACTTCACAGTGGCATGTTTGGTTAGGGCTGCGAGGAGTTTGGCGCCGTCGGCTTGCTTGATGATTTTCTGTTCCGTCAGCATTACTACGTGTGCTTTGTTGATGGCAATGACGGCTTTTGATAGTTTAACGTCGTCTTTTATTGATGAAGTGAACTCGGCAACGTCTTTTCGCAGTGCTCCTATTCTTCCGCCATGCAGTATCTTTGACATCGCACGTTCTCCCAAGTTTTCCTGTGAACGAATTAAGGCTGCTTGCTGCCTCCAGCTGCTCGTTGCTTCTTGGCTTTCCGCTTCAACACATTAGACATTCTTGTCTGCAATCCCCACAGTTCAATGAAGCCTTTGGAATAGGCTTGGTTGAAAGATGTTTTGATATTGTAGTTCACCAAGTTCTGATCGTAAAGCGACATCGGCGAGGAACGCCCAACCACTTGCAGCCCGCCCTTGTACAGTTTAACCCGCACTTCTCCGCACACGTTTTCCTGAGTCTTATTTATGAAAGCTTCAAGATCCTCCCGAAGCGGATCCATCCATAAGCCTGCATAAGCCAGAAAAGTCCATTCCGCGTCAATCTGCTGCTTGAACAAGATTTCGTGCCGCGTGAGCACCATTTTCTCCAAGTCTTTATGCGCTTCAAGTAGAACGGTTGCGGCTGGGCACTCATAGTTTTCTCTGGATTTAATGCCTACCAAGCGGTCTTCTATGTGGTCTATGCGGCCAACCCCGTGTTTCCCAGCTGTTGCATTTAACTTTTCGATGAGTGCAAGAGGTTTCTGGTTTTTCCCGTTTATGGCAACTGGAACGCCTGCCTCAAACTTGATGGTCACGTATTCAGGCGTATTCGGCGCTTTTTCAGGCGAAACTGTCCATTCGAAAGCGTCTTCTGGAGGTTCTTTACTGGCGTCTTCCAGTATTCCGCATTCGATGGATCTGCCCCAGACGCTTTGGTCTATGCTGTACTTTTTGGCTGCGGTGGAAACTGGAATTCCCTTTGCTTTTGCGTAAGCTATTTCTTCATCTCTAGCCATGCCCCACTCGCGGACTGGAGCAATTATTTTCAGATCAGGCGCTAAAGAACCAAGGGTTATGTCGAAGCGCACTTGGTCGTTGCCTCTGCCTGTGCAGCCGTGCGCTAAGCCTGTTGCGCCTTCTTTCTCCGCGAT
>CAYGYB010000071.1:0-6736 GCA_964354015.1 uncultured Candidatus Bathyarchaeia archaeon | reverse complement strand
TCTTCCGAAACCATTTCCAGCTACTTTCTCCCTGACAACGAGACCTCTAGCCGTTAACCGTTCAAGATGTTGCTGGAGAGTGTTGTGGCTGAAGCCAACTTCATCCAAAAGCATGGTGAAGTCTTTGGGTTTGTTGTCTCTAAGTGCGGCCAATACTCGTTCATCAAATAAGTCCATTGTGAGCTCTAATAAGCAAAATCAGACTTATAACCATTTTTAACCATTTTCGGGACAGGGCAGCGCGCTAAAAAATTCTGACAATTGTGGCTCAAAATGGAGCTTCAGCACCCCAATTTACCAATAGAAAAAAGAACTTAAAGCGATTTTCTTTGGCTAGTATTTTCTTATACCGCTAAACTTTGCCCCGATTATTATCTTTCTAACAATATTTACTATTTCATAAATGACTGACTTAAGGTCATCTGCAACATTCCCGAGCAATCTAACCATGACTCCGGAGTTATATGGAAGAAGTGTGGCTCCTCCTTTGACCTGCGGAAAATTGTGAAGACAATTGTTAATTTCATTAATTAGTTGTTTTGCGTAATTGGGTTTTGTGAGTATGTACAGGCTTCCAACCACAGAGTGCTCTCCAAGTATTCCAGAAACCTTCAAGCTGGATTTCTTAGGCTTCAGAATAAAGACGTCCGTAAACCTTGATTCACCTTTCTGGTTCTCCGCGTGAGTTGCCATGTAAACGATGTCGTATTCAAATGACTCGCCGCTCGCAACTCGGCCTGGAGTAAGCATTTCTGAATAGACCAGTGTTCCGTTTTCGTGAACTTTCGCATTAACTATCTGATAGAAGCGCGAGTCTTTGTAGGGTATTATCTGGTCGGGAATATACTCAAGATAACAGCCGTCATCAATGACGATGTTGATTATCTGAGTGGCGTAGTTTCTCTCCATCTTGTAGATTCTGGTTGCACCTTGCGTGGTTATGTGCGCATGCGCATTGTTAGACAGTGCTAGGTCTATGCGGTACCTGTCACCTTGGAGTATTCCCCCGGATGGAGTCATGATGTATACGTAGGCCATTGAAGGAAATGACTCTTCTAGATAGAGAGCTTTTTGAGTAAATAGCGGAACTCTTGCAAATTGATCCTTGATCACAGTCTTTTTTGTTTCCGGGCTTTCTTCCAGCTTCAGCATTAAAGCGCCTATTTTCCCTGCTTTTCCTGGTTTTAGCTGGAGCAATTCTGCTTCGTAGTCCAAAATTTCAGGCGGGATGTGAGTAGGTGTGTAGAACTTTAAGTCGTCGCTCATTGTTGCACGTTCTCTAGGTTTCCTTTGGGAGGGGAATCGAAAAGGACGTCACTGATTATGTGTTGTGCAACTTTGTCGATGCCGTAATCGGTTTTGCAGTTAACAAAGAGAAACGGTTTTTCGCCTCTTATTTTTTTTGCGTCGTGTTTCATTATGCTTAGGTCCGCGCCCACGTAAGGCGCGAGGTCTATCTTGTTGATGAGTAAGAGGTCACATTTTTCTATGCCTAATCCTCTCTTTCTCGGATATTTGTCTCCTCCCGCCACATCTATGATATATATGAAGTAATCTGCCAAAGCTGGGCTGAAGGTTGTGGTGATGTTGTCTCCGCCACTCTCGATTAGTATCAAGTCCAATTCGCCGTGGTGAGATTCCATCTCCTCCACGACAGACAAATTCATTGAAGGGTCTTCGCGAACTGCCGTGTGAGGGCAGCCTCCAACTGCCACGCCCACAACCAAGTCTTCGGGAACCAAGCCCTTTTCCATTGATAAGTTCTTTCGTATACGCTCAGCATCTTCTTTGGAGACCACATCATTTGATATGATGCCCACTTTGTAGCCTTTTGCTGAGATCATTGGAACGACTCGTTCTATCAGGGCAGTCTTTCCCGAACCGACGGGTCCACCTATTCCTACTCTTGGGATGTGTTTTATGGTTGAAATTGTTAATCACCTTTAATCTTAACTGATGAACATTCTTGTGTCTGCTTGTTCATGCTGTATTTGCGTTATATCGATTTCGGGGGCAAATTGCCACATGTCAGATAATTGCTTGTTGACGTTCTTCTTGACTGCGCTCACCATCACTGGTTTCAGTTCTTCAATGATTTTTTGGCCTTCAAGATGGTTCAGCATGCCAAGTCTCAAAGCGGCTCCAATGACGCTCACCGTGAAAGTGTATGCAAGTATTAATCCGGCTTTGCTTTTTGGAATACCAAAAACAGCGCACGCAACAGCTAACGCCACAGGGTATGTCCCTGAAGCTAGTCCATCCTTAATTGCATCCTGATACTGCCGCAACATCTTGTTATCCGTGAAGATTGAATCGACGCATTTCAGAAGCTGGGTACCAGACCTTACAGACACATCTCTTATCTCCTTGACAAGCTTCATCGAAAACATTCTCTGATCCGCCTCTTTTAATTTCTGCAGATCGGAAACCTTGGCGTATTCGTAAGAGTTACCTAATGCCACGCAGTCAGCAGGTCCGATCTGATTCTCTAAGTACACTTTTATCAGTTGCCGCAACTCCGTGGCGTTATGTATCTTTTTTTGATAAACGAATGTTTCTAGGCCGCTAGAGGCGGAATACATTCCGGTTGGGAAAAATGAATCAGAAAGCTGCAACACGCTTACTTCGCTTTCGTCGGTTTCATTTGTGCTCATGTGTGTGCATGCCTTCTTCTGGTTCGAAGACTATCTGATCCTTTGCTATATCCAAATGGTGCTGCAGCGGCTCGAAGATTTTCTTCAGTAGGTCAATTTCGGTATCCGCTTGAATGGGCACATATATCGTTTCTCCAACAACCTTTATCGGACGATGCAAGTTGCCTAGCGAATGGCCGATCCTAACAGCAAGGGCGAATAGATCATAATCTCGAGAATCACCGCTTTTGAAGCTCAAAACCGCTACGCTCTCGGTTTCTATCTCCACGATTATTATCTTTTCTTCCGTTAGGTACACAACGTCACCATTCTTGAGAACCATTCCTTGAGCTAAAACAAGTCCAACATCTGTTCCCTTGTTTGTAGTTTTTCTCATTCTCACACGCTGTGACTCTAACCTGCTAACCATAATTTTCTCGCATAAGCCTTTCTGGCAAAATACTTGGTACTCTTCGTGAAGTTTCTTATCGTTGTTTATGTTCCCTATGACTGAATTTATCAAGATCAACCCCTGCATCCCTCCTTTTTTCTTTCTTCGCGTATTTTTTTTATTGAATCTTTCATGTCTATCAGTCTCTGCGTGTAATCAATAGAACCCAAATGCTTAAATGCAGTTCCAGGAACGACTGCAAACTCAAAACCTTGATCAGAGAATCTGACTTTAGCACCTCTCTCAAGATTTTCGGAAACGATACAAAGATTAGCTTTGTGAATGGTAAAATCAAGATTGAGGTGTGTCGCAGGATCGATGAAACTGGACATGTCGTCGATTTTGCCTGCCTTAACGGTGACGTGACGTATCTTCAAGGGGTCAATTACGAAGGAGATGTCGCTTACGTTGGAGGCTTCGACGCAATGGCGCACAAGCATCTAATTTTCATCTCTTTGATTCGTAGACGGCTTGGGCGTTTAGCTCCTCAGCAGCTAGGTTTTTGTCGATCCGCAAGACGGACTTGCTAATTTCTCCAGCAGCTTCAAGCGCAGTCGTCTTAACTAATAGTGGATCGATGATTCCCCTCTCCCACATATTTATGGGTTCTCCTGAGTCAACGTCAATGCCGTATCCTTCTGGAGAGGCTTTCACTTCCATGACTTTTTCGAGGCCGTTGAAACCAGCGTTTGTTAGAATCTGACGCATTATGCTTTCAAGCGCCACCATTACAACATCAAGGCCTACACTCTCCAGACCCTTGAGTCTTAGGTCCTTTACTTTTCTTACAAGGTGCAGTTCCGCGGCACCGCCTCCCGCGACGACTCCTTTGTTTAGGGCGGCTTCAGCTGCGTTTACTCCGTCTTTTGCAGCTCTCCAGCGTTCGAGTGACGTTTCTTTAGTTGCGCCGGAAACTATGATTGTTGTTACGTTTTTGCCGGAGCCGTTTTCTATGTACGTTAGACCTTGATCTTCGTTTTCGAAGATATGATCTGCTGTACCTAGCATGCTGGGTTGTTTCAGGTCGTCCCTCATTCTGATCGGTTTCGCCCCTGTGTAGCGGATTAGCTGGTCTATTTCGTCTTCAGCTATTCGCATTGCGAATACCTTGTTGGAGATCAGCAGGTTCTCAATATACTGATCCACCTCGGGTGAAGCTATCAGCAGGACATTTGCTCCTGTGGATAATATTTCGTTGACTATTTCCTTTGATTTTTTCAGCTTGTCAGTTTCCATGTTAGTAATGTCTTCGTATTTGCTGCTGTCGGTTATCCAGCTTTCCTTGATTGGTTTCAAGTCCAACTTGCATATCATGATTTTTGCGTTTTTGATTTCGGGGGGCATTTCTTTGTCCATTCGTTTCCTTTCCAACACGATGCCATTTACTAGACTGTCTTGCGTGTTTTCTTTTCGCACAACGCTTATGGCTTTTACAAAATCGTATTTACCATCGTAGACAGCGTTTTCGCCCACTGATCTTATGGCTGAAATTACTAGTGGTGCAAGCTTATGCCCATCAAGCTTAGATGCCAAAGAAGTTTTGACCACGTGCTCCAGTTCGACATCATTGATCCCTATTTTCTTGGCTTCTTGCTCAAGCAGTTTGCAGGCGAATTTGACTCCGTTGTCGATTCCCTCGACGATTTTGGAGGGGTGGACGCCCATTTCTTTTACGAATTTTTTTCCCTCTTTTATCATCTCGGCGGCCATCACGACGGCTGTTGTGGTTCCATCGCCTACCATTTCTTCCTGTCTTTCCGCTATTTCCACGATCATCCTTGCCACTGGGTGGATTGTTTTTAGAGAAAGAAGTATGGTCACGCCGTCGTTTGTGACGTGTCTGTTCATAGCCTGATCTATGAGAAGTTTATCTAAACCTTTGGGGCCCAAAGTAGTTCTGACTGTTTCTGCTACAGCTAGGACTGCGTTGCAGTTGGACTCTAAAGCGTCGAACTCGACGTTTTGAGCTACGGGTTTCCATACTCCATGACCTGTGCTTGCCATTTGAGGAACACCTTCTGACAATAATAAAAAAAGGGAGGAAGGTATTTAATTTGTTGATAGGTTGCGGTTACGCCATGAAGTATCTTTGTGCCAACGCGAGTTCCTTCGCTGGGCCTACGGTGGCAATTTCTCCGTCTAGTCTGACCTCGTAAGTTTCGGGGTCGATGGTTATTTTTGGGGTGCTTGAGTTCCACATCATGTCTTTCTTGCCTATGTTTCTGCAGTTCTTTACTGGTAGCACGATTTTCTCTAGTCCCAGTTTTTGTGGGACTCCAAGTTCGATGGCTACTTTTGACATGAACGTATAGCTTGTCTTTTTCACGGCTCTTCCAATTGCTCCAAACATCGGTCTGTAGTATACTGGCTCTGGCGTTGGCAGCGATGCATTTGAATCACCCATTACGGACCACGCTATGAAACCGCCTTTGAATATCATTTTGGGCTTTACAGCGAAGAAGGCTGTTGGATACATCACTATGTCGGCGTATTTGCCGGTTTCAAGTGAACCGAGATAGTCTGCGACACCGTGAGTTATAGCGGGGTTAATTGTTGTTTTTGCTATGTATCGTTTTGCCCTGAAATTGTCGTTGTTTTCAGCATCTTCTTTTAGTTTTCCGGTCATCTTCTTCATTTTGTCGGCTGTTTGCCAGGCGCGGATTACAACTTCGCCTATGCGGCCCATTGCTTGGCTGTCTGAAGAGTACATACTGAGAACGCCTTTGTCGTGTAATACGTCTTCGGCGGCAATCGTTTCCGCTCTTATTCTGGATTCTGCGAAAGCGACGTCTTCTGGCACTGCAGGGTTTAGGTGGTGACAGAACATTAGCATGTCTAGATGTTCGTCCACCGTGTTGACGGTGTAAGGTCTCGTTGGGTTTGTTGAGGACGGAAGCACATTTGGCTCAGCAGCAATCTTCATTATGTCTGGGGCGTGCCCTCCCCCTGCGCCTTCCGTGTGGTAGGTGTGAATCGTTCTGCCATCGATTGCAGCTATTGTGTCTTCAACGTATCCGCATTCATTGATCGAATCCGTGTGGATAGCGACTTGGGTGTCAGTGAGATCTGCAGCTTTGAGCGAAGCGTCGATGATGGCAGGGGTTGTTCCCCAGTCTTCGTGGTCCTTGAGTCCGCATGCTCCTGCTTCGATTTGTTCCAACTGTGTGGCTAGGCTCGGATGGGAGTCGTTGCCTTTGCCTAGGAAGCCCCAGTTCATGGGTGTATCTTCCACGGCTTCTAGCATTCTGCTCATGTTGAAGACGCCGGGAGTACATGTCGTTGCGTTTGTGCCATCGGCTGGGCCTGTGCCTCCGCCGATCATGTTGCAGATGCCGTTGCTTATCGCATCTAAGTATTGCTGTGGGCAAATCATGTGGACGTGAGTGTCGAAATGCCCTGGTGTACATATGGTGTGTTCGCCAGCTGTGGCTTCGGTGCAGGCTGATACGACCAGGTTGGGGTTTACGCCGTCCATTATGTTTGGGTTGCCAGATTTTCCGATCCCCGCAATTTTGCCGTCTTTTATTCCTATGTCGCCCTTGAGTATTCCCAAGACGGGGTCAAGGACAACGGCGTTTGTTATGACGAAATCTAGGGCGCCGTTGGCGTTGGTTACTCCGGGTGTTTGTCCGAGTCCATCTCTGATTGTTTT
>CAYGYB010000070.1:0-6964 GCA_964354015.1 uncultured Candidatus Bathyarchaeia archaeon | reverse complement strand
AACGGCAGTCGTTGAAAACGGACCAATGGGCGGCACCTGCCTGAACCGCGGCTGCATCCCCTCAAAAATGCTCATTTACCCCGCCGACGTCGTCTCCACAATCAAAGCAGCACAACGGTTAGGCGTAAACGCCGCAGTCACCGCGGTTGACTTCAAAAACATAATGAGCCGAATGCGCAACCTAGTCAACGGCGACTCCTCTACACAAGCCCAAGCAGTGCAAGCCACATCAGGACTTACATGGTTCAAAGAAACAGGCAAATTCACCTCAGACTACACGATGCAAGTAGGCGAACACACGATAACCGCAGAGCGCATCTTCATTGTTTCAGGCGCACGACCCGGCATCCCCCCAATCAAAGGAATTGAACAGGTGGATTACTTGACAAGCGACACTGTCTTGCAACTGGAAACGCCGCCCAAAAGCATTCTAATCATAGGCGGCGGCTACATAGGCGTAGAGTACGGGCATTTCTTTTCAGGCATCGGCGTGAAAACCACGGTAATTCAAAGACCGTTTAGGCTTTTGCCTGAAGAAGAACCAGAAATCTCAGATTTGCTGAAGACAGAGCTGGAGCAGCGCATGACGATTTATGCTGGCTTTGAAGTTGTTAGCGCAAAGCAGGAGGGCACGGTTAAAACTGTAGTGGCGCGAAACCGCGAAGACAACAGCCTCAAAGAATTCACTGCGGAAGCCTTAATGGTTGCTGCGGGGCGCGTTCCCAACTCAGACCTCTTACAGCCTGAAAAAACAGGCGTGAAGCTGGATGAACGCGGCTACATAAAAGTAAACGAGTACCTTGAAACCAGCAAACGAAACATTTGGGCTTTCGGCGACGCCATCGGCAAAGAAATGTTCAAACACATGGCTAATTACGAAGCCAGCATAGCGTGGCACAATGCTGTTCACGATCACAAAGTGGCAGTTGACTATTCTGCGGCGCCGCACGCGGTTTTCACTCACCCACAAGTCGCTTCCGTAGGCTTGAAAGAAGCTGAAGCTAAACAGCAAGGCTACAAAATCTTAGTCGGCAAAGCATTTTACAAGGACACGGCGATGGGCGGCGCGATGGGCGAGCCAGAAGGCTTCGTTAAAGTCGTTGTTGAACGCGAAACTGGAAAACTTTTAGTCGGCCACATCATAGGCGCTGAGGCTTCGGTGCTTATTCAGGAAATCACGAATGCCATGGTTACTGAAAGCAAAAGCTACGCGCCCATAATGCGCGCCATGCACATTCACCCTGCCTTGTCAGAAGTGGTTCAGAACGCCTTCGGAAACCTGAGCCCCGCATAAAAAACGTACAGTGCACTCCAGAGCAGCTGTTCGCACTTAACGTTTCAGTACTGTTCTTTTTGGAGAACGCTCTGTTCTCTAGGGAGAGCTAAATCGGACTTTTGGCACTGAGTAACTTGTGATTGGTACATGAAAACAACAATTTGTCTAATGCGCAGAGATGCCAGATTAAAGAAAACAGAAAACAAAGCAGTATTGGCATGTTTGGTGCTGACTTTGCTTCTAACCAGCTTGTTAAGCATGGCGCTCGTTTCCCCAGCAAAGGCACAAGATTCAACTGGCTCCACTGTCGGGTTGTGGCATCTAGACGAAATATTGCCTGATGGTTATAGGGAAATAACACCTGACGCCACGGGGCAGAATCCGGGAATGTTGGTGCACGCGCCCGAGTATCCTGTGCTTGTCGAGGGCAAATTTGACAAGGCTATGGAGTTCGACGGAGGCAACGGCGTCTACGTGCCCATTCGGTTTTTGGTTGGTTTTCCTCCTTCTCCCCAGCCCATATACGTGCCAATTTCCACAAGCTTAGACATACCGAAAGAGGTCAAGATTGAAGCTTGGATAAACGTGCATGGCTTCAAAAATGTAACCTACAACAATATCGTGGTCAAGTGCACACGCACCGACGCCACCTCAGAGAGCGTCACCAGAATCTACGGCATCGCCGTGAAAGCAGGCATACCTGAAAACGGCTACACAGTGCCTACAGGAGCCCTCAGCGGTTACGTGTACACTGATACGGGCGGATTCAACGAAATAGTAACCACAGAACCCGTGGTTCCCTTGGGCGAGTGGATACACGTCGCCTTCACGCGCAGCCTTGCCACAGGCATGCACTTATACGTAAATGGTGTGGAACAAACTGTCAAGACCATTTATGGGACGCAAAATCCGTCAGGCTCCATGATAAATGGAACTGAAGTCTATTTTGGACACGATGCCGAGGTTACAATGGACGAAGTTCGCATCAGCGATTTAGCTTCAGAAGCGCAAACTGTTGCGGCGCAAATTGACATTGGACCTAACCTATTAGTTGCTATAATCTCTGTAGCTACGGTTTTCGCTTTGGCTTGGTTTCTGCGCAGAGCCATACAAATGTGGACTATTCGCTCAAAGTCCTAAAAGTCAGGTGTTGAAAAATTGAAGCGCCCAAACGGAGATACAGTTTTTCTATAAAAACGCAGGAGAGCCATTGTATGGGCATCGGGCTTAAACTCGTAGAACTGTTACTTCGCCAAAAACTCTTCGGTACTGGCTTGAAAGGAGAACCCGACACGCCGCTAATAGTATCGTACGCAGTCACTAAAGCCTGCAACCTACGATGCTTACATTGCCACGTTGAGGCGCGAGAAGCCATGGCTAACGAGCTTAACCTGAAAGAAGCAATGCGCGCAATAGACGAGATGGCGAACCTGGGCACTGAAGCGTTGATTTTCAGCGGTGGAGAACCCCTTCTCAGAAAAGAATTCGTTTTAACACTTGCCGAATACTGCGTAGACGCGGGCATTATACCTGCAATGCTCACAAACGGCGTGCTTCTCAACCATAAAGTAGCCTGGGAACTTAAGGACGCAGGAATCATGGCTGTAGGCATACCGATTGACTCAAGCGTACCTGAATGCCATGACAAACTCCGAAACGTGCCAGGTACTTTTGAGAAAGCCGTAAACGCCATAAAAGCCTGCTTGGACGTTGACTTGGAAGTTATTGTCACCACTATGGCGTTAAAAAACAACTTCGACGACATACCTAAAAGAATAGCGCTCCTAGCCAACTTGGGCGTGGAGCAGGCTGCTGTCTACGACTTGGTTCCTGTAGGACGAGGAAAAGATGTTATGGACCAAGCGATGGATCAAACGCAACGAGTGAGCCTGATACGGTATCTTCAGCAAGTGCAGGAAGAGAACGAAATGGTCTTCACAATGTCAGGCGGCATTCCACTTTATCCAGAAATAGTTTCTGAAATGCACAAATTTAATGACACCAAACCGCGCGATCTGCTCCTGAAACAATTCTGGATTAATTCCCCTGTTGGGTGCCACGCAGGCATCTTATACTTCAGCTTACGACCCAACGGAGACGTGTACCCATGCACCTTCTTACCAGTGAAAGTCGGCAACATCCGCGAGCAAAGCCTTACCCACATCTGGCGCAACTCAAAAGTTCTCAAGGAACTCCGACAAAGAAACATGCTGAAAGGCAAATGCGGAGAATGCGAATACCGCGAAACATGCGGCGGATGCAGAGGAAGAGCCTACGCCTGCAGTGGAGACTACCTAGACACAGATCCTATCTGCCTACAGGATTTAATGTTACAGGAAAAAGTTTTTCCGTCCACCATAAAGCGTTTTGGATGGTGCGTAGGCTAAGTTTGAAAACAAAATTGTCTGCTGGTAGACGAGTATAGTTTTTTCCACGCACTATTCTCTCCCATCTTGCAGCTAAACAGTTATATTCGCGTTAACAAAAAAGAATATCCTGTGAGAACATGAACTTTTCTAAGGTTTCAGGCAAAAACAGCAAACATAAGGTTCTGATTTACGCTCTCAGCACCTGCGTATGGTGCAAGATGACCAAGCAATACCTGAAAGACAACGACATAGAATACGAGTACGTGGATGTAGACCTATGCGATGAAAAGGATAAAGAAAAAATCCGAGCACACATCCTCAGCAAAGGCGGAAGCCTCAGCTACCCAACCATAATCGTAGACGACGGCATACTAGTCACTGGCTTCCGTAAAGACAAGTTTAAGGAGATTCTCGGCATATGACAACCCTAGACGCAGTGCGGCAGCGAGCAGAAGCTGACGCAAGAACCTACGGCTACTACCTAAACCCTGACCCCCAGTTTCTCCAAAGCCTCCTCGAAGGCTTAAAACAAAACGAGGAACGTTACAGTTACCCCTCATGCCCCTGCAGGCTCGCATCTGGAACGTTTGATTACGACCGCGACGTAGTCTGCCCATGTGATTACCGCGACGCAGACGTGCAACAATTCGGAGCCTGCTACTGCGGCTTGTACGTTAGAAAAGACATCTACGAAGGCAAAGCGGAACTGCAGCCTGTTCCTGAACGCAGACCAGTGGAGAAGCAGGCGAAAGCCTATGGTACTGCAGCAGCAACAGCCAAATCAGAAGCGAAAGAAATTCCAGAAGCTAAAAAGAAATTGTGGTACTGCAAACAATGCGGCTACGTTGTTTACAGGGATGAACCGCCATACGTTTGTCCAATCTGCAAAGCGAAAAAGGAGTTTTTCGCGGAAATAAAAACGCGCGTTGACTTCAGCGGCTAGCCTTCCGTTCAGCGTGAAATTTCGACTTCGATTTTTTCCCAGTTCTCTTTTATTCCCTTCAAAGAAGTTACAGCGCCAACCACTGTTCCGTTTAAAATTTTTTCCACAAACTCGTTAAGCGGTATCTCTTTCCCGTCAACCTTAAGTTTCATGCCCACCAAACTTCACCTCACTTTAATGTTCGCGTTTCACAGTAAAAGTTTTTTGCTTAAACAGACAAACATATCTGTGAGGCTGTGACCGTGAAGAAACCTGAAGTTTACCTTGACCCAAAAACGCGTGCATTAAGCATAATTGAGCTTCTTGAAAAGGAACATTCAGACGCCAAAATCGCTTTGAACTACACCAACCCACTAGAGCTGTTAGTAGCTACGATTCTTTCTGCCCAATGCACCGACGAACGCGTCAACACAGTCACCAAGCAACTTTTCAAAAAATACAAGAAAGCCGAAGACTATGCTAACGCTGAATTAACCCAACTTGAACAAGACATAAAATCCACAGGCTTCTACAGAAACAAAGCCAAACACATAAAAAACTGCTGCCAACTGATAGTCGCAAAGCACCACTCCCAAGTGCCCAAAACAATGGCTGAACTGCTTGAACTCCCCGGAGTAGCACGCAAAACCGCTAACATAGTCTTAACCAACGCTTACGGCATAATTGAAGGCGTAGCCGTGGACACTCACGTGCGCAGGCTTGCCCAGCGGCTTGGACTTACCGAAAATGATGACCCAGCCAAAATAGAAGCCGACTTAATGCGCCTTGTTCCACGCAGTAAGTGGATGCGGATTACCGACTTGCTGATTTTCCACGGTAGACGAGTGTGCACGGCAAAGAAACCCCAGTGCAGTGCATGCGTGCTGAACAAGATTTGTCCTTCTGCTTTTTCCTTTGGCTGAAAACGCTGTTGCCAACTTAATAGTGGAAGCCGCATAAGAGTTATTAGTTTGGGTAAAGCCATTTGAAGTGTACAACGGTGACTTGTTGAGTGTCCTTTGAAATTCAAGAGTTGCCTGACGTTATAAGAGTAATTGTTTTGTTAAACCTCAGCAAGGGCGCTTCGATGCGGAAATCCGCGCTTAAGAGTCGAATCGACAAAGTCTGCGTCAGCTATGCCTGCGTAGACGTGAACGAGCTTGAAAAAGCCCTTAAAGAAATGGCTTCTGAACAACTCATCATAGACAACGGCGACACAGTTAAATTAACCGATCAAGGGCTAAAGTTGGGCAAGGAATGGGAAAGCCTCCTGCTAAAGAAGGATCCCATACTTGAAATCGTTGCTGGACTAGTTGATGGGTCAGTCACCAGCATTGTTGTTATACTGTCGGCTTTCATAGCAGCGTTAACTACTAAGACAGCAATCTTCGCCGCTTTCTTAACGTTAAGTGCAGTTGCCATCACCAATTTTTCCAGTTTTCTCCTAGGCGGCATCACAGAAGACTTAGCTGACATAATGACCCTCCAGAACTTAATGAACTACAGTTTAAGCGATATTCCAGACAAGAAAGAACGCGACAAATCCCTGTTGCTTGTTAACAAACTATTCGTCTTATTAGGCAAGCAAATTCACAGGTCAAATCTTTACGCGGCGATAATCTGCGGCACCACAACCTTTCTCGCAGGCAGCATACCCATAATAACCTACATCTTATTGGCATATCCATTCAACATTGCCCTGTCCTTAACAATGGTCGCCGTCATCGCAGGCGTGTTTCTGGTTCGCTACCGCTCCAAAAAGACTCGGGTGAACTGGAAAATAACGCTGACTGAAACTATTGCAATCGTCGTCATTGCAACTGTCGCGTCACTAGTTTTAGGCGGCATAGCATAAACAAGGCGCTTTAGAACAAACGCCTGTGCTCCACCATCATGCACTTGTCCATAACCACTGTTAACCCAGCTTTTTTCGCTGTCTCTGCCGCTTGCGCGTTCACTATGCCTAACTGCATCCAAACCACATGTGGTTTTCCATTAGCTTTATTCAGCTTGACGGCTTGCTCCACTATAGCAGGCACATCCTTTGCGGGTCTAAAAACGTCAACAACATCTAAGGTTTTCTGGATTTCAACTGGAATATCCAGAAGGCTTTTGTAGCTTTTTTCGCCGAGAATCTCATCCGCAAAAGGGTTCACGGGAACAATGCGAAAGCCCTGTTTCTTCAGATACGCAGCTACTCTGTAGCTGTCTTTATCAGGTTCTCTTGAAAGCCCTACAACGGCAATGGTTTTGCTTTTTGATAGGATTTTTTTAATCTCGTTTTGGCTCAAACTTTATCCTTCCTTTTTGCGTCGATTATTGTGCCTGAGCCCATTCCTGCAACTGGGACTGCTTGGTAAATCATGTTGTGGACAAGTTTTATTGTGCTTATGTTGA